>VFKU01000310.1 GCA_009885415.1 Rhodothermota bacterium | reverse complement strand
GTGCTCTATTGGAGAGATACAAAGATACACTGGACGAATTTCAGGACCGCTTCTCGATCGCATCGACTTGCACGTCGAAGTGCCTGCGCTGAGCTACGACGAGATCGCCGGCGCGGGCAAGAGCGGGCCGACGAGCGCGGAAGTGCGCGAGACGGTGCAGCGCGTGCGCGACGTGCAGCGCTCGCGCTACAGCGGTGCCTTCGCGTGCAACGCGCACCTCGACGCGGCGGCGACGCGAGAATTCTGCACGCTCGCGCCGGGCGCGGAGACGCTGTTGCAGCGCGCAATCGATCAGCTCGGGTTCAGCGCGCGAGCCTACGACAAGGTGCTGCGTGTCGCACGGACGCTGGCGGATCTCGACGACTCCGAGGCCATCCGCGACAACCACGTCGCGGAAGCGATTCAGTATCGGAATCTGGATCGGCAGGTGCTCTAACACCGACGCAGCACCTCGTCTGACTTCGTGGCGCCATTGAAGGTTGTTGAGGGGTCGGTGCGCCTGACTGCCGCAAGTTGATCCTGAGATCCAAACGCTGCGTATTACTTGCAATCAATGTGGATCAATTTTCGGGATGGACAGATGCGGCCTGAGGCCTATGTTATGCTCGACTCTGTTAGTTCTCTCGCTATTCCAACGAATGAGGTCGTGCCATGGCAAACAACATTTCTCGCAGGGACTTCACGAGACTCCTCTCTGCTGGAGCTATTGCCGTTTCGGCGTCCGTACGGGCTCGTGCGCAGGGGGCAAACGAACGGTTAACGCTGGGCATCATCGGTTGCGGCGGCCGCGGCCAGGACGACCTGCGTCACTTCCTTGCCAACGGCGCCGACATTGCGGCTGTGTGCGATCCCGACGAGCACAGAATGCGGGAAGCGCAATCACTCGCGGGAGGAAAGTCCGAAATGATCAAGGACTTTCGCCGCTTGCTTGATCGCAAAGACATCGACGCCGTCGTTGTCGCCACGCCTGACCATTGGCACGCGCTGCCGACGGTGTTAGCTTGTCAGGCGGGCAAGGACGTGTACGTGGAGAAACCCCTC
>VFKU01000880.1 GCA_009885415.1 Rhodothermota bacterium | reverse complement strand
CTGCTGCGCGATGGTGTTGGTGATCATGATGGGCTATATGGGCTTCACGGCGTGGACCGGGACGATTGTTACGTCCAACTTCCCGGCGATGCTGATCGTGATCACGCTGGTGACCGCGATTCACATCGTCGCGCATTACCAGGAGCTGTATGCGCGCAACCCGGAGTGGACGAACCGGCGGCTCACCTTGCAGACCGTGCGCGATCTTTCGGTGCCATGCTTTGCCACCTCGCTCACGACGGTCGTGGGCTTCGGCTCGCTGCTCGTCAGCGACATCCGGCCGCTCGTTGATCTCGGGTTGATTGTCTCGGCCGGCATCATGGTCGCTTACGCGCTCCTCTTCACGGTCATTCCGGCGGCGCTCCAGTATTTCCCCAAGGGCGCGGTGCCGAAGAACGAGTTGGCCAGTCTGGGCGACTCGCCCATGCGGGTCTACGCACGATTCACCGAGCGGCGCGGCATCCTGATTTATGCGCTGCTGATCCTCATCGTCGCGGTGGGTAGTTTCGGCATCTCGAAGCTGAAAGTCGAGAACCGCTTTATCGATTATTTCCGCGAGAACACCGAGATTTATAAGGGCATGACGACGATCGACCAGCGCCTCGGCGGAACGACGCCGCTCGAGGTCGTGCTCGAGACCAAGACCAAGGATTTCTGGATCGAGAAGGAAAACCTCGCCAAGCTGCGCGAGATCCATGACTGGGTCGATGCGCAGCCCGAGAGCGGCAAGGTCATCTCGCCGGACACTCTTATGCGTATGGCCGAGGGCGTGTATAAGAACGGACCGATCCCCACGCCGCTACTCAAGGGCATGCTCAAGGTCGTGCCGCAGGACTTGCAGGACGCGGTCGTCAAGCCCTACATGACGCCCGAGCGCGACCAGGTGCGGATTGCACTGCGCGTGGAAGAATCGAGCAAATCGCTGAGCCGCAAGGGGCTGATGGAGCGCTTCGACGAATATTTCAAGACCGCCGAAGTCTTCAAGGACGGCACGATCACGCCGCGCGTCACCGGAATTTTCGTGCTCTACAACAACTTGCTGCAAAGCTTGTACAACTCGCAGATCAAGACGATCGCGGTGAGCTACGGTGTTATCTGGATCATGTTTGTCCTCTTGTTCCGCTCCCCCACGCTGGCGACGATCGCCTTCCTGCCGAACGTGCCGCCGGTCATGATTACGCTGGGCGCGATGGGCCTCTTCGGCATTCCGCTGAACGTGTTGACGATTATGATCGCCGGCGTCTCCCTCGGCGAAGCGGTGGACTTCGCGTTGCACTACATCCACCGCTTCCGCCACGAGTACCACGTCGATCACGACTACAAGGCGTCCATGTACCGCTGCCACAACAGCATCGGCCGCGCGATGTATTACACGACGATCGTAACGGTCGTCGGCTTTGCGATCGTGTGTTTCTCCAATTTCATCCCGAACGTGTACTTCGGCCTCTTCACCGCGCTTGCGCTGTTGGTCGCGTTCTTCGCGTCGATGACCTTGCTGCCGCTGTTGATTATCACGTTGAAACCTTTCGGCCCCGACGCGGCGAAGCTGAACTCGAAATAAATCCGAGCGGTAGGGCGGATCATGACCGCCCTACCGCTCGAAACCCACCACCGCGAGACGGGGCCGCTCCAAGCGACGACTCACACACTGTCATCCCCGCGAAAGCGGGGACCTCTCTTCAACCCCTCGCCACGCAAAAAGAAAGATGGACAGGATGACCTAGATTACCCT
>VFKU01000479.1 GCA_009885415.1 Rhodothermota bacterium | reverse complement strand
CCGCGCCCATCTCGGTGCTGCCGTAATACTCCCAGATGATCGGTCCCCACCACTCGATCATCGCCTTCTTCACCTCCGGCGGACACGGCGCCGCGGCGTGAATGACGTATTGCAGCGAACTCACATCGTACTTGC
This sequence comes from Rhodothermota bacterium, assembly GCA_009885415.1. Lineage (GTDB taxonomy): Bacteria > Hydrogenedentota > Hydrogenedentia > Hydrogenedentales > VFKU01. The sequence goes on along the minus strand of VFKU01000479.1, from coordinate 2,049 downwards.
GGCGCACTTCCTCCGGCAGTTTCAACAGGCGCACGAACATCGTCGGTACGGCCTGGAAATGCGTGACTCTGTATTTGTCGATGACCGCGAGCAGCTCTTCCGCGTCGAACTTGGGCATGATGACGATGAACGCGCCCTGCTGAACGGCGAAGATGGAAAAGGTGTTGGGCGCGGAGTGATACATGGGCGCGGGAATGACCGTGCGAATGCCGGGCAGCACGCCAAGGATCGTCCCGACGACCCGGACGTTTTCCTGGTACTGCTCGGGCGTCGCCGACTCGCGCCGCACGCCCTTGGGCCGGCCGGTCGTACCCGAGGTGTATATCATGCTCGAGGTCTCGACGTCCGGCGGGGTCGACCACGGCGCGTGCCGCTCGACAAAAGCGTCCCACTCCTCCACGCCGGCCAAACGCGTCGGACCCGGGTCGGTGACGCCGTAGGCCTCGCGCAGAAACTCCGGAACGCGCACCTCGATTACATGGAGGCCCGCAGGGATCGACGCATGAATCTCGCGCAACAAATCGGAATGGATGATGAGCACTTTCGCGCCGGAATCGGCGAGGATATAGGCGACTTCCTCGGGCTTGAGGTGCCAATTGATCGGGACAGGCAGGCCGCCAACAATGCGCGCGGCGAGGCTGGCCTCGATATAGGCCACGTCGTTGCGCAGCATAACGGCCACGCGGTCCTCGCGGCCAACGCCGAGCGCGCGCAGTCCAGATGCGCCCTTGGCCACGCGCCGCATGATCTCGGCCTGCGGCACAAAGCGTTCGCCCAATTGCACACCGGCCTGAGTCATTGGCCTTCGCTCCTCGATGAGTTACTTGGCAGCCGCCGCAGAGTCTTTCGCGTATAGATCGCGCAACTCCCGGCGAAGAATTTTTCCTACGCCGCTCTTGGGTAATTGCGAAATGAAAAATATCTGCGATGGCGCCTTGAAGGAGGAGAGATCTTTCTTGAGATGCGCGATGATCTCTTCGGGCGTCGCGTCGTTGCCCGCGTGCTTGACGACGAACGCGACAATGTCCTCGCCATAGAGTTTGTGCGGCACGCCGATGACCGCCGCCTCGGCGACCGCGGGGTGCCGGTAGAGCACGTTCTCCACCTCGGCGGGAAAAACGTTCTCCCCGCCTTTAATGATCATGTCCTTCTTGCGATCGACGACGTAGAGCCAGCCTTCCTCGTCGAGCTGGCCGATGTCCCCCGTGTGCAGCCAGCCGCCGCGCATGGTAGTGGCCGTTGCCTCCGGGTCTTTGAAATAGCCCTTCATCACCGACGCCCCGCGCGTGACGATCTCGCCGGCCTGGCCGGCCGGCAGCGGATTGTCGTTGTCGTCGTAGATGCGCAATTCGACGTTGCAATACGGCAAGCCCGCAGATCCGCGCCGGTAGGGCCGGCTGATGCGCCCGGCACTCGCCAGTCCGGTGTTCTCCGTCATCCCATACAACTGCCGAATGAAGCACTGGGCCTTCTTCGAAAACGCGTCGGCCACTTCGACCGGCAAGGGCGCCGCGCCCACGTCCACCTTGACGAGCGAGCTGAGGTCATACTTCTCCGCGTTCGGGTGCGCGAGCATCAGGGCGAGCATGGTCGGCACGGCAGGCATGTCTGTGACCCGGTGGTGCTGAATGAGCTGCATGAACTTTTCGGCGTCGAACCACACTTCCTGAATCGTGATCGGCGCGGTGTAGTCCTTGGGATAAGTGTAGCCGCCGATCATGACGCCGACGCCGAAAATATGCGCCATCGGCATCGCCGAAAGCGTGACCATCGGGTGCGGGCGCGCGTGCAATTCCTGCGCGTCCAGCGATGCCTCGGCCATCGCCATGAGGTTGCGGTTCGACAGCATGACGCCCTTCGGCCGGCCCGTCGTGCCCGAAGTGTAGAGCATCAGCGCGACGTCTTCGCTCTCCATGGGCGGCAACTCAAGCTGCGGCGCGGATTGCAGTAACCCTTCGAGCGAATACTCCGGCGGCGTGGCGGCCGGAGTGTCCGCGCCGCCGAGCACCGCGATCCACTTCACGTGCGGCAGGCCCTTCACCGCCTCGG
>VFKU01000083.1 GCA_009885415.1 Rhodothermota bacterium | reverse complement strand
GTTGCTGGGCGAATGGGCCCGTGGCCTCGACACGGGGCGCGTGAGCACCCACGTGACAGACGGCGTGCCGCACGAGCGCATCGAGGCTTTCGTACGCGATCACAACATCGACCTGCTCGTCATCGCCACGCACGGCCACGGCGGCGTCGCGCATGCGCTCCTTGGCAGCACGGCCGAGCGCGTCGTCCGCACGGTGGCCTGCCCGGTCCTCTCGGTCCGGCCGTCGTAGGGCATGATCTCCAGCCAGGGGCTGGGGCGATGGCTAGACGCAGAGCCGCGGACTTCTCTTATCGCCTTGTAACCCGCAGCAGAGAAAGGGGTTACACTTTTAAATCACTTGCCTTGTTTACGGGATTTCCGGATTGCAGGTACAGTTCCTATGGAACCGGGGTTTCCTGGGAGACTCGAAATGGAACAGGTACTGGTCATCGACGATGACGCCCTTATGCTCGAGGTCATGCGCGAAATCCTCGAGTTGGGCGGGTATCGCGTGCTGACGGCGTCGAGCGGAGAACGCGGGCTCGACCTGGTCAAAACCGCGCACCCGGGCGTGGTGATTACCGATCTCATTATGCCGCACCGGGACGGGGTCTATGTGATCAACGAAATTCGAGCGCATGCGCCGGAGACTCGCGTCATCGCGATGTCGGGCACGCCGCGCATCGAGAACATGACGAAAGCAGTAATGGCGGACGCCAACCGGGTGCTCGCCAAGCCTTTCGAGCAGGACGAGTTGCTGGACGCCGTGGCCGAGTTGATGGAGTATTCGGCCCCGCGCGCGTGAACGGCACTTTCGGGTCTTCTTCCGTGTTATCCTAGCGCCCGCTCAACTTCGGAGGCGCTTCGGCCCATGTCTGCTCGAATTCTCTCCTCCATTTTCGCCCTTGGCGTATTGATCCCCTCGCTCGCATGGTCAGCCGAGGCGGGCTCGCCGACTTTCTATCGCGACGTGCTTCCGGTACTTCAGGAGAAGTGCCAGGATTGTCACCGCGCTGCGGGCGCGAACTTCGGCGGGATGGTCGCCCCGATGTCGCTGCAGACCTATGAAGAAGCGCGGCCGTGGGCGAAGGCGATCGTCGAGAAAACGCAGAGCCGTGAGATGCCGCCGTGGGACGCAGATGCGTCGTTTCATGGCGTGTTTAAGAACGAACGCACGCTGAGCGACGAACAGATCGCGCTGATTAAGCGCTGGGTGGACGGCGGCGCGGCGAAGGGGAACCCGAAGGACGCGCCGGAGCCTCGCACCTTCGCCGGCGACGGCGGCTGGCAATTCGGCGACCCGGATTTGATTGCGCCAATCCCGCAACCTTTCACGGTCGCCGATGAAGTCGACGATGTCTATACGGCCTTCGAGGTGGATCTGACGGAGGCGCAGCTTCCGCAGGACGCATGGATCACGGCCTTCCAGTGCAAACCGGGCACGCCGATCATTCATCATTTCAACTGCCACCTGATGGCGCCGGACGCGAACGGGAAATTGCCGCCGAAGCGTTCGAGCCCGCTGTCTGCGGAGCTGGCGCCGGTGGGCGCAGGGCAGTACATCGGCGGAGTGTCGTCCGGTACGGACTCGAGTCCTTACCCCGAGGGTTTCGGTGTGCCGATCAAGAAGGGATCGCGTCTGACCTTCGACGTGCATTACCACAAGGAACCGGGCGCGGGCACGGCGGTGACGGACGCGACGTCAGCCATGGGGTTCAAGCTGACGTATACGAAACCGCCACGGACGATCGGCGGCGTGCCGGCGATGATGAATTTCAATATCAACATCGCGCCGCGCGAGGCGTCCCACCAAATCGGACCGGTGAAGACGACCTTGGCGGGGGACGTTGATGTGCTCGGACTAATGCCGCACGCGCACATGCGCGGCGACAAGGCGAAATTCGAGGCCTTCTATCCGGACGGCACGAGCGAGGTGCTGCTCAACGTGCCGCACTACGATTTCGCGTGGCAGACGGTCTATTACTACAAAGACATCAATCGGCTCCCGGCCGGCACGCGGGTCGAGTACACGGCGTGGTACAACAACTCGCCGGAAATGGCGGCAATCCGCGGCTTCGACGCCGAGCAGCGCGTCACCTTCGGCCAGAAATCCACCGACGAAATGATGATGGGTTTCATGATGGCCTCGCCGGTGCCGGCGGACCAGAAGAAATAGCGCCGGGCGGTTCGGCGGGAACGTTTCTGAGACCCTTCAAGCGCGGAGTTTCGGGCCGAAGAGATTGCTTCGTCGCAACCGCGTTCCTCGCAATGACGGGTTGGGCGAGGTTTTCAACAGAACAAGACTTTCGCAAAACTCGCTGTGGGCGGTCATCCGCTCGCATGGGCGAGCCGCCCATGCCACGAATGTCGAGTTTTTTGGTCTACGGTTTCTTGCCGCCGATTCTCTTGAGCAAACCACCCACCGCGCTCTCGGCGGTCTTCTTCACTTCTTCTTGCGGTGTCGCCGGCGCTTCCTCCGCAGGCGCGGCGGGCACCGCTTCGGCAGGAGGCGTAGTGCCGTCCGGTGCAGGAGCAGCACTTTCCGGAGCGACCGGCATCTTCTTGTCTCCGCCGAGGAGTTTGTTGACGATGCCACCTACTTCGCCGCCAACCGCTTTCTCGACCTGCTTCTGGACTTCCTGTTTCACCACGCCGGTGGCGGCGCGCTTGACGAGGTCGCCGACGTCGGGCATGACCTTAAGGTCGGGCGGGATGCCGGTGATCTTCACCGGGAACGCGAGGCGGCCCTGATCGTCGAAAAGTACGCCGATCTCTTTCACCATGGACGCGAGGCCGGCGGAGAAGTCTTTGTTGAAGTAGATCATCGCCGCGAGATCGAGCTTCGTGTCGAAGCCGATGGTGCCTTTCGCATCCATCTCGAAGTAGTCGCTCTGAATGTGCAGGTCCTCGGTCTGTAGCTGTTCGTTCGCGATCGCGTAGGTGGCGGTGACGCTTTCGAGTGCGGTGTGCGGCTTGGTGATCAGGTCGCGCATGCCCTCGGGCACGGCATTGAGCAGCGCGCCCTGCACAAAGGGAATCTCCGTCACGCCGCCGAGCACTTCTTTGCCGAGGTTGACCTCCTTGATGAGGCCGTCAGCCAGGTGCATCTTCGCGGTGCCGGTGATGGACGGCATAAGTTTGTCGTTGAATGTGCCGCCGATGTCGCCGCTCATTTCCGTGATCGTGCCGGAGATATTGGACGGGTTATCAGGCAGAAGCGCGGGCAGGACCTGCTCGATTTTCATGTCGATCAGGCTGAGTTTCGTCGTGAAGGGCATGTCGCCCTCAAGATCAATGCTCGTGTTCAGTGTGCCGGTGCCGTCAAAAATTTTCGCGGTGACGGTCTCGAGTCCAGCGCGTTTGTCTTTCAGACCAGAGTCGACGGCGAGCGTGAAGGGCGCATCGCGCAGAAGGCCTTTCGTGTCGTTGGTCGTCACTTTCGCGCCCTTGTCGGTCGCGTCGAGATTGAGCGTGCCTTGCATCTTGGTAAGCGGGATGTCGGCGACGGTCCACGAGGCCTCGGAAATCCCGACGGTGCCGTTCGCGCGGTAGGCGCCTTCGGGCGTCCAGGCGACGGTGAGGTCGGGTTTGCACAGGCCCTTGATGCCAAGGTCGTTCACGCCGGGAGCGAAGACATCGTAAAACGGCCCGAGGCTTGCCAGATCTACGCGATCGGAGGTGATGCGGAGCGCCTGCTTCGAGTCGTCGGGGTCGATGCCGCCGGTGACTTTGAAGGCGTTGCCGAGCGCTTTGGCCGTCGCTTCGCCGATTTCAAAAGCACCGCCCTCGAGATTCAGCTTCGCGTCTTCCGCGCCGAATTTCACGTCCACGTCTTCTAAGATCGTCATGCTGCCGTCCAGCGAAGAAAGGCGCACGACACCGGCGTCGTACGCGAGCGCGGCTTTTGCGCCGAGTTTCTTGACGACGTGCGTTTTGTTCGCGGTCTTGTCCACGAGCGCGATCGTGGCGTTCTTCAGCGAGATACGTTCCAGCGTGACCGACAGAGGCGTGGCAGACGAATCGGCCGAGACCTGCGCGGCGGACACGGCGTCCGCAGACGCCACCTTCGGGGCGCCCTCGGCGGAGCGTTTACGGGGCAGGCCCGCGATGTAGAAGCCGTCTTTCTCGAGGTAGATCGTGATTTTCGGAGTATCGAGGACGAGTTCTTTCACTTGCAGGTCGCGCTGCAGGAGGGGTAAGAGCGCGACGTTGAGCGAAAGCCGGTCTAGGGTCAGTTTCTCCTTGTCGGACTCGATCTGTGCGTTGCTGATGGCCAGCCGCGCCGTGGGGTATACCTTGGCCGAAATGTCGCCGAAGGTGACCTTGCTGCCGAGCGCGTCGCTCGCCATCTTCTCGAGTTCGGGCTTGTACTGCTTGGCGATCGCATTGGCGTTCATGATCGCGTACGCGAGCACGCCACCCACCCCCGCGACGACAAGGAACACCAACAGGAAAAGGATGATGATCAATTTTTTCATGGCCGGCCCTCCGTTGCGATCCTGCGCAGCTTCACGATACCAGATCGAACGCAGCACCGACTATAAGAATTGTGGGTCCGCTTGGAGTGCACAAAGAATCTCGCTTTTCTGGTGTGACGCCGTCCAGCTCCGCTGGACTTGGAAAAGCGGCAGCTATCGCTGCCGCAGTCCAAAGTAGACCCGTTTTTTCGCGGAAGATACCGATCAGTGCGTCGCCGTGAAATTCAGGATCTGCCCGCGCCAGGCGATGCGATCGATGCGCAGGGAGGTCCAGTCGCGCGGCAGGCGTCCCACCGAGCGCAAGGTGTCGGCGCTGGGATCGAGGCCGAGAAAGCCCTCGATCATGACCTCGGGCACCATGACGCTCTCGAAGAATTCCGCATCGAGGCCGAGTCCGCCGGCGGTGCCCTGGCCTTGGAGCGTGCCTTCGCGCGTGCCGTCGTAATACTTGCGGTAGCCTCCGGCGGCCTGCGTCTCCGCGAACCACGCGAGGATTTCCTGCAGACGCTGCCACGCGTTGTCGGGTCCGAGCACTTTGAGGCGCGCCATCAGGTCGAAGTAGGAAAAGCCGAGGACTGCGCCGCCGTCCTGCACCTGTCCGCCCCAGGGAATACTTTCCGGGCCCGCCCAGAACCAGCCGTACCACTCCGTGTTGCGGCGGGTCGTCGCGCGCGGGGCAAAGCGCCAGTGGTAGATGTCGGCGCCTTGCGCGGTGTCGCCTTCGACGACGCGATCGCCGTTGATCCAACTCATGATGGACGCGGCGTGCGCGTCGGTCGCGAAATCGAAATGGATCGCTTCGAGATTGAGAAAGGTGAAACCGAAATCGTGCGCGACGCCGTCCGCGTCGACACAGGCGGCGAATCGTCCGTTGGTTTCGTTCCAGAAGAGGCGGTTGCCTTCGGCCTTCACGTCGGCGGCGTGACGCGCGAGTTCCTCGGGAGTGAAACTCAGCGGCCCGCGGGGAATGTTCCACTCGGGATGCGTGAAAATCGCGCGCTCTATTTTCTCCAACGCATTGACCGCGTCGTAATACTGCACGGTCGCGTAGCAGTCGCGCCCGCCGAAGGGAAGCAGGTCCCAGTAGTTATTTCCGATACCCTCGCCTGCGAGGATGCGCTTGGAACCGTCGGCATTGCGCGCGAGTCCGCTCCGGCCTTCGTGGCCGACCCACGAACTCATGTCTACGACATGTTTTTCGAGCGTCTTGTGTTCGATCATCTGATACCGCAGCGCGAGTCGCATGCGTTCGATTTGCGAGCGCAAAAAGGCGATGTCGCCGGTCCACCAGAAATATTTCGCGCAACCCCGGATGAAGTTCGGCCCGTTGATGTTGTGGCGGGTGTCGTATTGCGAGAAGAAAGAATGAACGACGACGCTGGCCGGTCCCGGATTGGCGAAGGAAATTCGCACGCGCTTGATTTGGCCGCGCCACGCGGGGTGTTTGTGCACGGGCACCATCGTATATACGAGCGCGTCGGACTCGATGGAATCGAAGTACATGCGTTGTTCGGGACGGAAATCGCGGCCCGCGGCGGCGTCCTCCTCCGTGACCCACTCGATATACGGCTGCACCGCGCCGAGGCCGCGCGCTTTCCAGCGCAACTGCATGAAGGGCGCCTGGCGCGCTTCGATCGCGTGGTTGGGCTCGCGCGTCGGAATCGGTGTGATCAGCGTCGCGCCGGGCGCGATGAGTTCGAGATGCCAGCCATCTTCCTTGATGCCGCTGTCGGTCGCGCCGGAAGACTCCCAGCCTTCGGCCGTGCTGAGGTCGTTCGGCCGCCATCCGGGCGGTGGCGCG
>VFKU01000440.1 GCA_009885415.1 Rhodothermota bacterium | reverse complement strand
TTTGCTGGGCTCAGTAAAGCGGCAGCTATCGCTGCCGCAGTCCAAAGAGTACCGCGCGGCGGCGGGCGATCTGAATCCGAGCTGGGCAGAACGCTCTTGAACGGGGGGTGCCGTTTTGTGTAGCGTTTGGACACGCGGAATTGCCGAGGTGGGGCGGTAGTGCCGCGGCCGGGCCTGACTCGTGGGCGGAATCCCTTTCGCAGGAAACGATGCATGGAAAACGCCAAGCTACAACTGAACGGAAAGACCTACGACCTTCCGGCTTTTGCGGGGAGCGAGAACGAAGTTGCGCTCGATATTTCGAAGTTGCGGGCGCAGTCGGGGGCGATTACGTATGACCCCGGCTACGGCAACACGGGGTCGTGCAAGAGCGCGATTACGTTTATCGACGGCGACCTCGGGATTCTGCGGTATCGAGGCTATCCGATCGAGCAGTTGGCGGAGCATTCGACCTTTTCCGAGACGGCGTACCTGTTGATTTATGGCGAGCTGCCGAACAAGGAGACCTTGCGGCGCTTTCGCGAGGACTTGGCGCATTCGAGTTTCATCCATGAGAAGATGGTGCGGCTGCTGGATCATTTTCCGCTGAACGCTCACCCGATGGGCGTGTTGGCGTCGCTGGTGGCGGCGATGGCGACGTTCTACCCGAACCACGGCGATGAAGATCAGATGGACACGCACGTGCGGCGTTTGCTGGGCGGCGTGAAGACGATCGCGGCGTATTCGTACAAGCAGTCGATCGGCGCGCCCTTCGTTTACCCGAAGCGCGATTTGGGTTATTGCGCGAACCTGCTCTGGCTGCTCTTCGGCACGCCGGCGGAGGACTACGTCGTCTCCCCCATCCTCGACCGCGCGATGAATACACTGCTGATTTTGCACGCGGACCACGAGCAGAATTGCAGCACTTCGACGGTGCGCATGGCGGGCAGCAGTCAGGCGGACATTTATTCGTCGGTCTCGGCGGGCATCGGCGCGCTCTCGGGGCCGCTGCACGGCCGCGCGAACCAGGAAGTGATCGAGATGCTGGAGATGATCCAGGCGGACGGCGGGAACTACAAGAAATACGTCGACCTGGCGAAGAAGAAGGATTCGAACTTCCGCCTGATGGGTTTTGGGCACCGCGTGTATAAGAACTTTGATCCGCGCGCAAAGATTATCAAGAAGACGGCCGACGAGGTGCTCACCGCGCTCGGCGTGCGCGATCCGCTGCTTGAGGTCGCCAAGGGCCTCGAAGAGGTCGCGCTGCACGACGACTTCTTCATCGAGCGCAAGTTGTATCCGAATGTGGACTTCTACAGCGGCATCATCTACCGCGCGATGGGTTTTCCAGTGAACATGTTCACCGCGCTCTTCGCCATCGGCCGCATGCCCGGCTGGATCGCGCATTGGATGGAAATGCGCAAGGATCCGGATGGGCGAATTCATCGTCCGCGGCAAATTTACACCGGGCCGACGGAACGTGCCTACCCGAACGGGAAGACGCCGCGCGCTTAGGCCAGCCCGGCCGCGCGGGTGATCAATTTTGGATTCTGGGGCGACGCCGCCCAGCTTTGCTGGGCTTGGTAAAGCGGGAGCTATCGCTGCCGCAGTCCAAAGTAGGGCGAAACTTGTTGTGCCGCACTTCTTGGATTACGATACG
>VFKU01000051.1 GCA_009885415.1 Rhodothermota bacterium | reverse complement strand
GTGTGGAACCAGCCGCCCTTGAAGGCCTCGGCAGTGGCTTCGGGCCGGTTCCAATAGCCGAGGAAAATGTTTGGCCCGCGCGCGATCACTTCGCCGACCTCGCCCTTAGCGACGTCGACGTCGTTGTCGTCCACGAGGCGAAGCTCGACGTTTTTGATCGCCGGACCGACCGCGCCGGGCTTGGTGACGGGACCGGCCATGTTGGTCGTGAGGGTCGGCGCGGTCTCGCTCAGGCCGTAGCCTTCGTTGATCTGCACGCCTGTGAGCGCCTTGAACTGCTCCATCACCACGACCGGCAAGGGCGCCGCCCCGGAGAACGCGCCGCGCAGCGACTTTGCGTTGTACTTATCGAGTCCCGGCGTATTGACGAAGGCGTGGTACATGGGCGGCGCGCCGTAGAACATCGTGATCTTGTATTTCTCGATGTCGCGGAACGCCTTCTCGGCGTCAAAGCGGTTGTGCAGCACCATCGTCTGCACCGTATGAAAAGATCGGTTGATGACGAGGTCGAGCGCGTAGGCGTGAAACAGCGGCAACACGAGAATCGTGCTGTCCTCGGGAATGCCCGGCAGACTTCCGGGCAGGTCGCTCGTCGCGTCGAGCACGGCGAAGATGTTGTTGTCGGAGACCATCGCGCCCTTGGGCTTGCCGGTCGTACCAGAGGTGTATTGGATGATGGCGACCTTCGTGGGATCGCGCTTGACGATCGGGCGCGTCGCGGCGGACTTCGCCATGAGATCCGCGAGCGTGGTGTGGCCCACGGTCTTGTCGCCCACTTCGATGAGGGTCTCGAGCGCGGGAGCGTTCACTTTTTTGATCTTCTCGGTCAGCGGAGAGAGGACGAAAATCGCACGCGCGCCGCTGTCGCCGAGGATGTGCTCCATTTCCTCGACCGTATACATCACGTTGGTCGGCACCAGCACGCCGCCCGCGCGCATCACGCCGAGGTAAACGAGGATGAAGTCGGGCCGGTTGTCGAGGTGCGCGGCGACACGGTCGCCCGGCTGGATGCCGAGGCCGATGAGCCCGTTCGCGATGCGGTTCGCCGCCGTGTCCATCTCGCGGTAGGTCAGCGTCTGGTTCTCGTAGACGATCGCCACTTTGTCCGGCGCAATGGCCATGGCCGGCGCGAGCACGTCTGCCAGCGACTCATTCGTCTTGACCCGCGCATCCAAACATTTCTGCGACCACTCCGAAAGCATTCGTCCGTCTCCTTTGGGCGTTTCGCCAGTTTCGGCGGGGAGCGAGTATAACGATTGCCGGGGCCGGGGCCAAGCACGGGGAGAGGTTTTTCCCGCGGGGCGCGCACCGTGTATAGTGGTCGCGACCTTACACAGGAGGAATCGCACATGCCGCTCACCGAATGGAACATGAAGGGCCCGTCGTTCACGAATTGCAATTGCGACTACGGCTGTCCCTGCCAGTTCAACGCGCTCCCGACGCACGGCAATTGCGAGGCGCTCGGTTCGATGCACATCGACGAAGGCCATTACGGCGACGTCAAGCTCGACGGCCTGAACTGGATCGCGACCTTCTCCTGGCCCGGCGCGATCCACGAGGGCAACGGCACGTGCCAGGCGATCATCGACGAGCGCGCGAGCGAGGCCCAGCGTGACGCGCTCTTGCAGATTCTTTCCGGCCAGGCCTCCGTCCCGGGTTCGACGTTCATTCAGGTCTTCGCCTCGACCATGACCAAGGCCCTCGATCCGCTCTTTAAGCCGATTGAATTCAAGGTGGACATCGCCAAGCGCACCGCGACCATCCGGGTGCCTGGTCTCATCGAGGCCAAGGGCGAGCCGATTCGCAATGCCGTCACCGGCGCAGAGCATCGCGCGCAAATCTGTCTCCCGGAAGGCATGGAGTTCACTGTCGCCGAAGTCGCCAGCGGCACCACCCAGGCCAAGGCCGGCATCAAACTCGATCTCAAGAATACGCACTCGCACCTTGCAACCTGGGACGTCACCCAGAGCGGCGTGAATCGGCCCTGACGCGCACTTCATCCGTCTTGAGATGGGTGCCACGCCTAAGCTCCGCTTAGGCGTCCAGCAAACTGGGAATCGATCATGGACGTTTCCGCTCCGCTGGCCGGTCTCCTCAAGCGCGACCGCGCGATCATCCTCGCCGCGCTCGGCGGGGCGACCGCGCTTTCGTGGGTCTACCTCGTAGACATGGCGCGCGACATGGCGGCCGGGGTCTGCGACATGCCGGGCATGGAAGGCATGTATATGGGCGCGGTGCCCGTGTGGAACGCGCCGTATTTCACGATGATGGTCGTGATGTGGGCCGTGATGATGGTGGGCATGATGGTGCCCAGCGCCGCCCCGGCCGTCCTCCTCTACGCCACGATGCACCGCAAGGCCGGCCGCACGCCGTATATGTCCACCGCCGGTTTCGTCGCGGGCTACCTCGCCGTGTGGACCGCGTTCAGCGTCGCCGCCGTCTTCGCGCAATGGGGACTCGACGCCGCCGCGTTGCTCTCGCCGATGATGGTCAGCACCAGCCCGATGCTCGGCGCGGGTATCCTCGCCGCCGCAGGCGTCTACCAGTTGACCCCGTGGAAGAACGCCTGCCTCAGCCACTGCCGCACGCCCTTCGCGTTTTTCCAACAACATTGGCGCACAGGCAAGCTCGGTGCCTTCCGCATGGGCGCGCGCCACGGGGCGTACTGCCTCGCCTGTTGCTGGGCCCTCATGCTGCTGCTTTTTTTCG
>VFKU01000346.1 GCA_009885415.1 Rhodothermota bacterium | reverse complement strand
CATTGCGGTCTGGAAGCCCTCGCGATCGACGGTGTACCCGCGGTCGACGGCAATGTCGGTCGCCAAATCGAGAGGGAAACCGTAGGTATCGTGGAGCTTAAACAACCGCTCACCGGATACAAGAGTGTTTCCGGATTGTTTCTGTTTATCGAAAATAACTTCCAGTAAATCCATCCCGCGTGCGAGCGTGCTGCTGAAACGTTCTTCTTCGGTTTGGATTATTTTCTGGATTTGGACGTGTTTCTCGTGGAGCTCCGGATACTGGTGGCCCATGATTTCGACCACGACCGGCGTCAATTCGTGCAGGAAAGGGCGCTCCAAACCGAGCTCGCGTCCGAAGCGCGCCGCACGCCGGAGCAGACGCCGTTCCACGTAGCCGCGGCCCTCGTTTGAGGGCAGGATGCCGTCGGCAATCATGAAGGAGAGCGCCCGGACGTGGTCGGCGATGACCCGGTAGGGCACGGGTCGCTGGGTATAGGGGGCGTTCACGCCCAGTTTTTCGGCTGCGGCGATGATGGGGCGGATGATGTCGATGTCGAAGACCGTCGGCAAGCCGTTCATCAGCGCCGAAATGCGCTCGAGGCCCATGCCGGTGTCGATTCCGCGGTTTTTCAGGGGCAGGCGGGAGCCGTCGGGCTGTTGGTCGAACTGCGGGAAGACCAGGTTCCAAAACTCGATGAAGCGTTCCTTGGGGTCCGTCTCCGGCGTGGCCGTGGGGTCGATGGCCTCTCCGCGGTCGAAGAGCAGCTCCGAGCAGGGCCCGCAGGCCCCCGTCTCGCCGGCGGGCCCCCAAAAGTTGTCCTTGGCGCCCATGCGGACGATGCGGCGGGGCGACACGCCGATTTCGCGTTCCCAAATTTCGTGGGCTTCGTCGTCCTCGAGGAAAACGGTGACCCAGACGCGCTCGGGCGGCAGCTTAAGCACCTGCGTGATGAATTCCCACGCGTAGCCGATGGCCTCGCGCTTGAAATAGTCTCCGAAGGAGAAGTTGCCGAGCATCTCGAACATCGTCATGTGGCGCGAGGTTTTGCCGACTTCGTCGAGGTCGTTGGCCTTGCCGCCGGCGCGCAGGCACTTCTGCGAGGTGGTCGCGCGGCGAT
>VFKU01000631.1 GCA_009885415.1 Rhodothermota bacterium | reverse complement strand
CGGCCTTGGCGGCGGAATTATTCAGCACGCGCTCGGTGTTGCGCAGCGGGCGCATGATCAGCGTCGTATCGAGTTCGGTCTTGTCGACCATCAGCTGCTTGACGTTCTGGTGGACCGGCGCTTCCTTCGTCGCCACGAAGCGCGAGCCCATGTTCATCCCCTCGGCGCCCAGCGCGAGCGCGGCGACCAGCCCGCGGCCGTCGCCGAAGCCGCCGGACGCGACAATCGGAATCTTGAGCGCGTCGCAGGTGGTCGGGATCAGAATGAGCGAGGTGACATCATCCTCGCCGGGATGCCCCGCGCACTCGAAGCCGTCGATGCTCACGGCATCGCAACCGATCTTCTCGGCCTTGAGCGCATGCCGCACCGAGGTGCACTTGTGAATCACCTTCATGCCGTGGGACTTCATCTGCGCCATGTATTGCTCGGGACTGCGCCCGGCCGTCTCGATGAACTTGATGCCTTCCTCGGCGCACACCTCGATGTACGCGGGATAATCCGGCGCGCGCAGCGAGGGCAGGAAGGTAAGGTTGATGCCGAAGGGTTTGTTCGTCATCTCGCGGCACTTGCGGATTTCGCGCCGCAAGTACTCCGGCTCCGGGTGCGTCAGCGCCGTCATGAAGCCCATCGCGCCGGCATTTGCCACGGCCGAGGTCAACTCCGCACGCGCGACCCACATCAGCCCGCCCTGAATGATCGGGTGCTCCACGCCAAACATTTCGGTGATCTTCGTTTTGATCATGTGGGATCCGCCCTCTTTGTCGAATTGAATGGCCGCAGAAACAATGAACGGAAACTGTACACGTGTTAACTGATTGTGTCAAGGGAAACGACAGTCCGCAGATGACGCAGATGAACGCAGATAAGAGATTAAAGGCAAAGAATATGGACAGGATTTACAGGATTGACAAGATGAAAAAGCCAGAGAATATTGCACCCCCAACGAATCTTCCTTCGGATACCGACTCATTGGGCCTAATTTTTTCATCTTGTCAATCCTGTAAATCCTGTCCGCCCTTATATCTTATCTGCGTTCATCTGCGTCATCTGCGGACGATCTCTTACGAATACGCGGCGATCCCCGTCAGGTGCTGCCCGAGGATCAGCGAGTGGATGTGCTCCGTGCCTTCGTAGGTGATGACCGTCTCAAGGTCCACCATGCGCCGGCCGATGTGGTATTCGTTG
>VFKU01000451.1 GCA_009885415.1 Rhodothermota bacterium | reverse complement strand
ATCCGTCAAGCCGGACAAGCCCTACCTCGCATTGAAAGATTATTACTACCCCGGTTTCGACATCGGCTACCAGTATCAGTGGTGGGTTCCCGCCGGCGACGAAGGCGAGTTCACCGCCATCGGCGTCTGGGGCCAATACATCTACGTCAACCCCGCCCAAAAACTCATCATCGTCCGGAATGCCGTCGATCCCGGCTTCGACACCCGCGACATGGAGATGGTCGCCTGCTTCCGCGCCGTCGGCAAGGCGCTCAAGTAACTTCGAACGAAAATCGCGCCCCGGAAGGGCGGGTCATGACCCGCCCTTCCGGGGCTACACGCTTGGTTCTCCGCGCCCTCCGCGTCTCCGCGTGAGCCGAAATTTATTTCTTGGCCGCGCTCAGCTCCGCCAGATTCTCCGCCACCGCGTTGAAATTCATCACGCTCTGCGCGAGGTCGGGGACGGACTCGGTCCACTTGTGTTCGTACTCGGCGGAAAAGACGCCCTTGAATCCCTGGCGCTGCATTTCGGTGAGGACGCCGCGCAGGTCGAGCAGGCCCGTGCCCCAGGGCACGTCGTGGGCTTCTTTGTTGCCGAATTCGCCGAGGTCTTTGACGTGGAAGGAGATGATTCGTCCTTCGAGTAGCTTGAGCGCCTCGACCGGCCACACGCCCGAGCGCAACCAGTGGCCGGTGTCCGCGCAGGAGCCGATACGTTTGCTGTGGCCTTCGAGCGCGGCGAGCGTGACCTTCGGGTCCCAGTACCGCGAGGGCGCGGGGTGGTTGTGCAGCGCGACGTTTATTTTGTATTCCTCGGTCAGCTTGTCGAGCAGGCTGAAGACCTCTTGCGGCGGCTCGGACACGATCGTCTCGATGCCCATCTTTTTGGCGAACTCAAAAACCTTGCGGTCCTCGGCCTCGTCCGCGCTGAGCCCGACGACGCCGTAGTTCATCAGCTTCACGTCGGCCGCCTTGAGCCGCGCGAGGACCTCCGGATAGAGCGCCGGCGGCATGTTGTGGTCGAATTTTACGTCGCCGTGTTCTTTGCTTAGCGTCTGGCCGGGGTAGGCTTCGATGTAGTGCAGGCCAAGCGCCTTCACCTTGTCGATGGCCTCGTAGAAGGTGTAGTGATTGAAGGTGTAGGCCTGACACCCGACGTGCCAGCCGAGCGCTTCCGCGGCCGGTGTGCCCTTCGGCGCCAGGGTCGCTGCGGCCAGGTCGTCCGCTGCGGCGAAGCGGACGCCGAAGAGTCCCGCGCACATCAACATCATCATCGAAACTCTGAAACGGTTCACGTTGAATCTCCTTCGCGCCCTCGGCGCGCACATGCAATCGTCGCGCATTCTATCGCGCCGGACGCGGCGATGCCACCACAGGCCGAATTCGCGCTTGGGGGGCCGTCCCGCCCGGGTTATACTGCGTCGCCTCGATACAAAGCGGGTTCCAAAGGGATGGTTCAGTGAGCGAGAACACGGCCAGAAAGCGCGCGAGCATTGTTCGCAGGGGGATGATCTATCTCGTGCCCCTGCTCCTCTTCGCACTCGTCCTCACTGGCGTCGAAGGTCTTGCGTCGCTCGCGAATCACGCCGCCGGAGAACCCGTCTGGCCGGTCT
>VFKU01000944.1 GCA_009885415.1 Rhodothermota bacterium | reverse complement strand
GGAGAGGTCGCCGGGGTTGCGCTCGCGATACAGCGAGTCGTAGGTGATGGGCGCGCGCGTGTGCGCCCCGAGGATCTCGGCGGTCATTTCGGTGCGGCGGAGATCGCTGGCGTAGATGTGGTCGAGCTGGGTCTCGGTGGCGACACGGCGCGCGAGGCGGGTGACCTGGTCGATGCCGGTGGCGTTGAGCGGGACGGGGCCGTGGCCCTGCACGCGTAGTGTGCGGTTGTGCTCGGTCTCGCCGTGTCGAATGAGGTACAGCCGCACGTGCTCGCTCCTTTGCATGGTCAATAGATTTTCGCACGCGCTGCGCTGCTCGCTCAATACGGCAGTTTTGGTGGCATCGGCTTCCAGCCCATGCGGGACGCGGGGCCATCCTGCTAGAGAGTGAGGACCGGCCTTCTGCGAGAAGCAATTCCGCTGACTTATCCCGCATCGGCTGGAAGCCGATGCCACCAAAGTACGGTGTGCTAGGATGCCGGGCGGGAAAAAGGGAGGCGTCACGTCATGTTCGCGCCGATCCGCCGCCGCGCCGGGTTTAGCCTGCTGGAAACCCTCGTCGTCCTCGCGATCATCATGATTCTGCTTACGCTGCTGGTGCCGGTGCTTACCCGGGCGCTGCGCATGGCGAAGCGGACGGCGGCTGGCGAGGATTTGCGCCAGGATCGAATCGGCGAAATGGCGGACACGATCCACGATAAGGACGTACGTTTGGCGAAGCAGACGCCGGAATGGGTGGTGAGCGAGGCTCGCTCGCTCTTCCACTTCGAGGTGCAGGGTAGCCAGAAGGCGGTGTATTCGCGATTGCTTTATCGCGTGAACAATGACCTCGAGTTCCGCGCGTACTGGTATACCTTGTTGAATCCGGAAAACCAGGAACTCCCCAAATTTACTTCGGGCGGAAAACTGATCGCGCACACGCCGGAGGGCCAGCGCTTCGACTTGGAACCCATGGACGCGGATCCGGGCGGACCCGCGCATCCCACTCAGTGGGAGTTCATCTCGACGCGCCTTGACGAGACGGGCCGCGGCGATCTGGGCGGTAATGTGTTCTACGCGGACGGCCGCATGGTGTATGTGCCGTATCCGCGGGAATTCCCGATGACGCCGCAGGTGGCGGAGTTGTCGCATCGATTTTATATGGAAGTGATTCACGAGTAACTCAGGAGCCCACGGCATGCATTTGCACCGCGTCTCACGAAGCTTGTTCTTGGTGGCCCTGGTTCTTGCGCTGGTGCCGCGTTGGGCCGCCGGCGAAGACGCCGGCGCGCTTGCCAAGCAGGTCACCATTCGCCGCACGGACTACGGCGTTCCGCACATTATTGCGGAGAACTACCGCGCGCTCGGCTTCGGATTTGCCTATGCCCAGGCCGAGGACCACCTGCACAACATCGTGCGGCTGATGCTCACGGCGCGCGGGGAGCTTGCGCGAAACGTCGGCCCCGGCGCGAAGAACGAGAACGTCGAATCGGATTTCACGAACCTGCAATTCCGTTACCACGCGCGGGCCGAGGAGACCTACGGCCAACTCGGCCAGGACCTGCGGGACACTCTCGAGGGTTACGCCGCCGGGTTGAATTTCTACATCGAGCAGCACCGCGCCGATCTCGAGGACTGGATCCAACCCATCACGCCGATAGACGTTCACGCGCATTGCCTGGCGGGAGTCGGGCGCTTTGCCTTTGATCGCGGCGGGCTGATTAAGAAATTCACCGATGCGATGACGAAGGGCGCAAGCGCGGTCGTCGAGCCAGAGCCGGAGAGCATGGGTTCAAACCTTTGGGCTTTCGACGGTACGCGGACGGCGTCTGGCAAGGCCATCCTGATGGGCAATCCGCATCAGCCCTGGCAGCCCGTTTCGACGTACTACGAAGCCCACGCGACGATTCCCGGCAAGTACAACATCTACGGCTCGACCTATATCGGCCGGCCGATCATCACCTCCGGGTTCAACGATCACCTGGGCTGGACGCACACGGTCAATTACCCCGACCTCGAGGAAATCTACGCGCTCGACCTCGACCCGAAGCAGTCGGATCACTATCTCTTCGACGGCGCCTCGGTCGCGCTGTCGCGCGAGGAGATTTCGGTTTTTGTGGGCGAGACGGATCCGCAGTCCGCGGGGCGCGAGCGGGAGGTGAAGCGCACCTTTTGGTACACACCGATGGGCCCGGTCATCTACCGGAACGACAAGCAGATATTCGTGCTGAAATCCGTCACTTGGGACCAGTTCCAGGCCTTCGAGGAGTGGTTCGAGATGGGCCACGCGAGGTCATTCGCCGAATTCCGGAAGGTCCTCGATACTCCGCGCATCCCGATGTTCAACATCGGCTATGCCGACCGCGAGGGCAACATTTTTTATGAGTGGTACGGCACGGTGCCCAAGCTGCCGCACGACAACCACGAAGCGGTCGCCGTCCACGCGCGCGGGCCGGCGGACGTGTGGAACGGCGTCCACGCTTCGGCCGACTTGCCGCAGTTGCTGAATCCGCAGGGCGGCTACGTGATGAACTCGAACAGCCCGCCCTACTTAACGAATCTCGCCGCGCCGATCGACCGCGCGGCCTTCCCGCGCTACTTCAACGATAACGCGCTCAGCCTGCGCTCGCAGCACTCGCTATTGCTGATTCATAACGAAAAGAAATTCAGCCTCGAAGACGTGGTGAAGCTGAAATTCGACCAGCGTAGCGTGCTCGCCGAGCGCGTGCGCGAGGATCTTGTGCGTATCCTGCGCAACACGCGGCCGACGGGAGATTTGCGCGACGCGATGGACATCATCGCCGCCTGGGACGGCACGACCGCGCGCGAGAGCCGCGGCGGCGTCCTCTTCGAGCACTGGTGGCGGCTTTATTCGAAGAACCTCGACGGCCGCGTGGATCCGCTCGGCGCGGCGGACTTCGTGCAGCGCTGGCTGAGCTCCGACCCGATCAGCACGCCGCGCGGACTGCGCGACGAAGCCAAGGCGCTGGCGACTTTCGAGAAGGCCGTGACCGAAGTGAAAAAGCGCGACGGCGCGCTCGACGCGAAGTGGGGCGACGTGCACCGTCTGCGCCTGGCCGACGGCACCGACCTCCCGGTCGGCGGCTCGACCAACGGCATGGGTTCCTTCCGCATCCTCGAATACAAGGACGCGCCCGACGGTAAGCGCGTCGCCAATTCGGGCGACGGGTGGGTCTTCGCAGTCGAGTTTGGCGAGCATCCGCGGGCGTATTCAGTGGTGGCCTATGGACAGTCGGAGTATCCGAAGTCGC
>VFKU01000117.1 GCA_009885415.1 Rhodothermota bacterium | reverse complement strand
GTGGCTTCTGCTAGTCGTAGTTCACGTTGCATTACTTGCGGATTTATTCCGTCGAATAATTGATGTTTACGAAAACCCTGAAAAGTATTCCTCCATACCTGTTGATAGCATGGGAGAATCATTGATTAAAAGGCGCAAGTGGCTCGCGCCATTCTTGATTATCGCTACAAGTGCGGTCTGGCTCTATGCTTGGCGTGACTGGATATTCTCTTAGCCAGTCGGTCTAAAAGTTTCTGACCAGCGCCTCGGAAATTTTGCCGCGTCGATCCGCGCGGCTATTGATCGCACGCGAAGCCTGCACGGAGTCAAGCGTGAAATCCTTGTACAGCGCGCGCACAAAATCGGTCATGGAATTCGAGAGCAAGACGTGGACGCCTCTCGCGGCGAGTTTGGTGTAGACCTCGGCGAGCAGCCGCTGCGAGTCCTCGCCGAAGGCGCCCTTGTGGTAGCCTTGAAACGACGCCGTCACCGAGACCGGGTAGTAGGGTGGATCGAAGTAGACGAGGTCGCCCGCTTCGGCATATTCAGCAACCATCTGGAAATGGCGCGACTCGATCTTCGTTTTCTGCAGCGCTTTAGACGCGGCCCGCAAATTATCCTCGTCGCACACGACGGGATTCTTGTAGCGCCCGAAGGGCGAATTGAATTCGCCGCGGCTGTTCTCACGGTAGAGGCCGTTGTAACAGGTCTTGTTCAGATAAATAACGCGCGCGGCCCGTTCGACCAGCGTCTTTGGGACTTTCGCGCGCACGCGATAAAAATGTTCCTCGGAGTGCAGCCGCTTGTGGCGATTGAGCAGCGCGATCACTTCCTCCACCTCGTCGCGCACGCCTTCGTAGGCCTCGATCAGCCGCGGGTTATTGTCGGAGAGATAGGCCTGCCGCTTCAGCCGGCCCGCGCGATACAACTCGAAGAAAAGGGCGCCGCCGCCGAGAAAAGGTTCATGGTAGCGGCCAAAATCGCCCACCATATTCACGCGCTTCATCAGCTCCGGGAGCAGTTGCGTCTTGCCGCCCACCCATTTTAGAAAGGGGCGGGGCAGCGCATAGCGGCCATTCGCGCGCGGGACGGTCATAGGCCGAAGTACAACTCGAGCCACTTTTTGAGATCGCCGAGTTCGACCGCCATGCCGGTGGAGAGCAGGTAGGATTCCATGTTCGAGGAGAAGCCGGCCCCCGCGTAGACGACGATGCCGCGGATGGGCCAAGCGTGGATGTCTTGAATGGTCGCCGGAATTTTTTCCTCGGCGCTGCCCGGCCCGCCCTGGAATTTACACTCGATGCCGAGGCTCACGCGCGTCTCCGGGTGCTTGAGTACAACGTCAATTTTGCGGCGCGCGCCCCACACGCGGCGGCCGACGGCGACCTCAGTGATCGCTTCGAGGCCGAGCGCGCGGCCGGCCTCCGCGACACGGTCGCGTAGATCATTACCCGATTCGACAGCGGTGGATCTTCCCGGCATGGCAGCCCCCAGCGGATGGGGGAGAGTATGGCCAAGGGCGGCCCAAGCGCGCAAGGACCTGTTCTTGGGCAGCGCCACGCGGGTCTGGTAGATTACGCGCGATTCTAACGCAAGAGCCCAGGTGAGCATGTCGGAGCGAAACGAGCAGACGGCGGCGCCGCACCGCGCGGCCCGGGCCTCACACGCCGCGCTCGCGTTCATGCTGCCCGTCCTTTTGCTCGCGCCCTTCGCGAACAAGGCCTTCAACTTCGACGATCCCTGCTTTGTCTGGGTCGCGCAACAAATCCGGCAAGCCCCCTTCGATTTTTTTGGGTTCGTCGTGGACCAGGGTTACAAGCAGACGCCGATGTACGCCTTCAATCACAACCCGCCGGGCGTGTCGTACTACCTGGCCTTTCTTTCGCTTTTTTTCGGTTGGGAAGAGGTTCCGCTGCACCTCGGCGTGAATCTTTTCGCCGGGATGGCTGGGGCGGGCGTGTACCTGCTCGCGAGCCGGCTCTGCGCGCGCCCGCTGTTGACGGCGCTGACGGCGATCCTCACGCCTGCGTTTCTCGTCTCGGCCTCCAGCCTGATGACGGAC
>VFKU01000027.1 GCA_009885415.1 Rhodothermota bacterium | reverse complement strand
GCGGTGAACCTGCATTGTGCGATGCACAGCTACCGCACGGCGCCGGATGTGAACCAGCCAGTCAATCCCGGCACCTCGGACTCGTTGTGGTTCGACTATCTCGGGATTCAGTCCTCGGGTCACGGCCCGCAAAAACCGATTGCGATCGTGTTCACGGACAAGGCACACCCGATCGTCACCGGCATGAGCGACTGGACGACGATCCGCGAGGAGCTGTACAACAACATCGTCGTGCGCGAAGGCGCGCATATCGTCGCGCGTGGCAGCCAGGAGCCGAACAACAAGCCCAACTTCACCGAGTCGGGCGTGGTGTGGACGAACGAATACGGCGACAAGAAAGCGCGCGTGTTCTCGACGACGCTCGGCCATAACAACGACACGGTGAACGACCCGCGCTACCTCGATCTTGTCGCGCGCGGATTGCTCTGGGCCTGCGGCAAGCTGGACGATTCGGGCAAGCCTGCCGAGGGTTTCGGATCGGCAAAAAAGTAAGGCGACCGCCGAGTTACTTCGCGCTGAGCTGCGGGCCGAAGTTTTCGGCTTCCGGGGCGGTGGGACGCCAGCCGTCGTCGGCGGTCCAGGGGAGGCCGTCGGGTCCGAGTAGGCTCTCCACGTTCGCGAGGGCCGGGTCTAGATACTGGTCGGGGCCCTGCTCGGGGTAGCCGTTCCAGCCGTTCTTCCACAGGAGATTCCCTTTGGCGCCGCGCACGAAAGCGCGCGGCTCCGTGCCGTCGCCGACGGCGTAGGCCGTGCCGCCTTTCGCGATGATGTTTCCCTCGACGGCGGCGGAGGTCATCGCGTAGAGCGAGACGCAGTTGGCGACTTTGTGGAAGAGATTGTTGGTGATCGTGACGCCTGCGATCGGCGCTTTGCCGACGAAGACCCCGTGCGAGGGCATGCCGATCAGGTTGCCTTTCTCGATGAAGTTCGTGCCCCAGAAGACGTTGTTCCGGATGGTGATGTTCGCCATGCTTGAAGCGACGCCGGTTTCGTTGGCCAGGAAGATGCCCTGCACGAAATCGGTGAAGATGCATTCCTCGATAAGGAGATCGCGCAGGGTCTCGCCGTTGTTGTTCCAGAACTGAAACGCATCGTTGTGCTTGAAGTCGGGTCCGGGGCCGAGGTCGAGCGGGATGCGCAGTCCGTGGAAGTAGCAGCGCCGGATGGTGTGGCCGGCGCCGAAAACGTTGCCGTAGTCCTCGGCGTCACGCGCGAGGCGCAGACCGTCGATCTCGACGCCGTCCACCAACCACTTATCGCCCGAGATCCACAGTCCGGCAGTCCCGCGGCGGAAGACGAGATTCTTCAGCATCACGCGGTCGCGGCCGGTGTTCTTGTCCGGAAAAACGGCCGAGCCGAAGTCCTCGAAGGTGAAACCAACGACGGCGCAATCCGAACAGCGAATGCTGATCGCCGGGCCTTTGCCGAGGGCCTCGGGGCGCACGATCACGTCGCCGACGGCCTCGACGGTTACGGACTTATTGACGATCAGCCCGCCGGTGTAGGTCCCCGCAGGGACGAGGATGCGATCGCCCGGCAGCGTCGTCGCCGCGGAAATCGCCGCGTTGATAGACGCCTGCGGAACGACGGCGACGTCCTTGGCAAAGGCGGGGCACGCAATCGCGAGTAGGAGGCCGAGTAGCCATCGGGGGGCGGCGGCTGCGACTGGGGACGAGGTTGCAATCAGGGTACTTCTCCGCGCCGTCTGCACCGGAACCACCCTTTAGTTTGGCGGTATGCCGGAAGGCCGTTCTGTTTGGCTGCCAGTATACACGACAAAAATCCTCTCAGCGCTCGCGGGGTCGTGAGTAGTCCTCCTATATAGAGTGCTCGCCTGTTGCACTGGCTGATGAGGGAAACGCAGGTGCGGAACAAGGACAACGGCCCAGCAACGGTGGAATTGGGCGGGGAAACGAAGGGTCACAAGAATGTACAGCGGGTTCTGGGCCGAAAAAAGTTCGAGTGTAGGGCGTAGCGCGGTTGGGGCCCTTAGCGGCGCCATCCACCGACGAGGCCGGTGGCTTTTGTTCGTACTTTGTAGACGGCAGTGCGGGCAGTGACGTAGAGCGTTTTGCCGTCGGGGCCGCCGAAGCCGCAGTTGGCGGGGATTTGCGGGAACACGATGGTCTCGAGTTCCTTGCCGGTGGAATCGAAGACGACTACGCCGCGGCTGGAGGTGGCCCAAATGCGGCCCTCGGTGTCGACGCGGATGCCGTCGGGCGTCGGCACCTCGCATAGAACTGAACCTCCCGAGGTCTTTCCCTCTTTCGTGACCGCGAAACTGCGAATGTGATTCCGATCGGTATCGGCCACATACAGCGCGGCGCCGTCGGGTGATAACGCGATGCCGTTCGGTTTTTGGAAATCGCCCGCGACCATCACAACAGGGGCGTAGGGGTGAATCGCGTACACGCCATTCGAGGATTGTTCCTGCGCCCTGCCTTCGAGGCCATAGGGCGGATCGGTGAAAAAGATGACCGCGCTCTCGTGCCACACCGCATCGTTGGGACTGTTCAATTTCTTTTTCTCGAAGGCGGTCGCGAGCACTTTGATCGTGCCATCTTTCTCTACGCGTACGACCCGCCGGTTTCCGTGCTCGCAGCGAATGATCTTCCCCTGCGCGTCGATTGTGAGTCCGTTGGATTTTCCACTCGGCCGGAACACGACCGATTTGTCGGCGCGATAGACGGTGTCCGCGGGTATATCGCTAAAGATGAGTTCGCCGTCGGCCGTCCAGACCGGTCCTTCCGTGAACTGGAAGCCGTCGGCGACGAGTTCAACCGGTCCGGCGACGAGCGAATCGGCCGCGAGCAAAAGCGCAAGAGTTATGGACGCGAGGGCAGACAAAATCTTCTCCAAGAGCTGCCACGCAGAAAATCAGAGTCGAAGAATGGAGCGGGAAACGGGGCTCGAACCCGCGACCCTCAGCTTGGGAAGCTGATGCTCTACCAACTGAGCTATTCCCGCGTGAATTGTTGGACATCATACGTCGCTTGGGGTTTTTGATCAAGCGTTCGAGGGACGGCTTCGGGAGAAGACAGGGTCTTCGTGTGATGCCGCCCAGCGTTGCTGGGCTTGGGAAAGCGGCAGCTATCGCTGCCGCTTTCCAAAGAGTTTTCGGACTATTTTCCGGGTGGGTCGAGGAGTTGTTCGCCTGGGGTGCCTTCGTGATTGGCGTGGACCCAGGCGCCCCAGTCGTTGGTTTTGGCGAAGTCGTGGATGTAGCGTTCGGCGGAGACGACGACCGGTTCGGTGCTAGTGAATTTTACGCTGTGGGCGAGGTTGGGGCGGACGAGTTTTTGGTTGTCGATGATGCGGACGCGTTCGGCGCCTACGGTGAAGGTGAAGGTGTCGGCTTCGCCGTTGACGTAGGTGCAGTGCAGGGTGACGGTGGTCTCGCGCGGGTTGGGATTAAGGACGTGGTACCACTCGTATTCGTTGAAGAGTTGGCCGGGCTTCTCTTCGTCCCACTGGAGCACGAGGCCGTCGCTGAAGAACCACGTTTTTGAGAGCGTGCTCGTGCCGTCCATGCCGGTGTTGCCGCCT
>VFKU01000086.1 GCA_009885415.1 Rhodothermota bacterium | reverse complement strand
GATTTCCGAGAGCTTGAAGCGCTTGATGAGTTTTTTCTGGGCATCATCGGTGTCGGAGGCTTTTCGGATGATGGCGATGACTTCGTCGATATTGTCGATGGCGATCTTGAGGCCTTCGAGGATGTGCGCGCGGTCTTCGGCGGCCTTGAGGTCGAAGTTGGTGCGGCGCTCGACGATCTCGACGCGGTGCTCGATGTAGTAATAGAGAAGTTCGCGGAGCGAGAGTACGCGCGGCATGTTGTTGACCAGCGCGAGCATGATGATGCTGTGCGTGTCTTGCATCTGCGTGTGTTTGTAGAGCTGATTGAGGATGACTTCGGGCTCGTCGCCTTTGCGGATTTCGATGACGATGCGCATGCCGTCCTTGTCGGACTCGTCGCGCAGGTCGCTGATGCCTTCGATGGTTTTTTCGCGGGCGAGTTCGGCGATGGATTCGAGGAGGCGGGACTTGTTCACCTGATACGGAATTTCGGAGACGATGATGCGGTCGCGTCCGCCCTTCGCTTCGGACTCGATGGCGGCGCGGGCGCGGAGGTAGATGCGGCCGCGGCCGGTCTCGTAGGCCTCGCGGAGGCCGGCGGTGCCGTAGATGATGCCGCCGGTGGGGAAGTCGGGGGCCTTGACGAAGCGCATGAGATCGCGCGAGTTGGCGTCGGGATTCTCAATGAGGTGGCAGAGGGCGTCGCAGACCTCGCGAAGGTTGTGCGGCGGGCAGGAGGTGGCCATGCCGACGGCGATGCCGTAGGAGCCGTTGACGAGGAGATTGGGGAAGGCCGCGGGGAGAATGGAGGGTTCCTGGCGGCTGCCGTCGTAGTTTGGCCGCATGTCGACCGTGTTCTTCTCGATGTCGGCGAGCATGTTGGCGGTGATGGGGCGCATCTTGGCCTCGGTGTATCGCATGGCGGCGGGGCTGTCGCCGTCGATGGAGCCGAAGTTTCCCTGGCCGTGGACGAGGGGGTAGCGCAGGTTCCAGGACTGGGCCATGCGGACGAGAGAGTCGTAGATGGCGCCGTCGCCGTGCGGATGGTATTTACCCATCGTGTCGCCGACGATGAGCGCGGATTTACGCATGGAGCGCGAGCTGGAGAGGCCGAGCTCGTTCATCGCGTAGAGGATGCGGCGGTGGACGGGCTTGAGGCCGTCGCGGACATCGGGGAGCGCGCGGCTGACGATGACGCTCATGGAGTAGTCCATGAACGAGGTCTTCATTTCATGGTCGATTTCTCGGGAAACTATCTTTTCGTTTTCGGTGTACATAGCCCCTCTTCTTTCAGTCTAAACCGGAGTCTCTGCGGACGCCGGGTCTCGTCCCCTGTAGCTGTGTCCTTAAATATCCAGATTCTTCACGTCGGCCGCGTGCGCCTGGATGAAATTCTTGCGCGGCTCGACCAAATCGCCCATGAGCAGTTCGAAGGTGACGCTTGCGTCGCTGTCGCTCTGTGAATCGACCCTCATGAGTGTCCGCTTGGCGGGATCCATGGTGGTTTCCTTCAACTGCTCGGCGTCCATTTCGCCCAAGCCCTTATAGCGCTGGATGCTGACGCCCTTTTCGCCGATCGCCATGACCTGGTGGCGCAGATCGAGCGAGGTCTCGCACTCGACGGGTACGGCGCCTTCTTCCTTCGCGGTGATTTTGAAGGGCGGGTTGTCCGCGCGGTCGGCATCGTCGCCGTGTTGAAGGAGGACGGAAAACTCATGGCTCTTGAGGAAGGCGAGATCGATTTGATGGCCCTGGCGCGCCAGTTTCGGACGGGGAGGCCCGTTTCCATTGCCTTCCACGCCTTCGAGCGGGAGTTCTTCCTGAACGCGCGAAGTATCGACGAGCTCGGCTTCGTCGCCGAAAATCTTGGCGCGCTCGGCCGAGGTGATGGAATCGGCGTTCTTGATTTTGGTCTTGGGAAGTTTGAGGGAGGCTTCGGCCATTTCCGTGGTGACGCCGAAGACGCGCGCCAGGCGTTGGAGAATTCGCTGGCGGTCTTGGGCCGCCTTGAAGAGACGCTTGAGGTCTTTCTGGGCGAGCTTCTTGGGTTTGTCGCCTTTGCCGGCGGTGATCTCGTAGGACTCGAGGACCATCTCGATGAGGAACTCGTCGCGCTCTTCTTCGGTGTTGAGGTAGCGCGACTTCTTGCCTTTCTTCACGAGATAGAGCGGCGGCTGCGCGATGTAGAGTTTCCCCTTCTGGATGAGCTGAGGCATCTGGCGGAAGAAGAAGGTAAGGAGCAGGGTGCGGATGTGCGCGCCGTCGACGTCCGCGTCGGTCATGATGATGACTTTGTGGTAGCGGAGATTTTCGAGGTGGAAATCTTCCTGGCCGAATCCGCAGCCGAGCGCGGTGATCAGGTTTTTGATTTCGTTGTTGTTGAGCATTTTATCGACGCGGGCTTTTTCGATATTCAGGATTTTTCCGCGGATGGGGAGGATAGCCTGGAAACGGCGATCGCGGCCCTGCTTGGCGGAGCCGCCGGCGCTGTCGCCCTCGACGATGAAAATTTCGCAGAGCTCGGGGTTTTTCTCGGAGCAGTCTGCCAGCTTGCCGGGCAGCGCGGAGCCGCCGTCGAGCAGGCTCTTGCGGCGGGTGAGGTCGCGGGCCTTTCGCGCGGCCTCGCGCGCCATCGCGGCTTCGAGGGTCTTGTTGCAGATGCGGTTGGCGACGCTGGGGTTTTCCTCAAAATACGTGATCAGGCCGTCGTAGACGATAGAATGGACGATGCCCTGGACTTCGCTGTTGCCGAGTTTCATCTTCGTCTGGCCTTCGAACTGCGGTTCGAGGACGCGCACCGAGACGATGGCGGTGAGGCCTTCGCGTGAGTCGTCGCCCGTGATCGGCGACATGCCTTTTTTGAGCAAGTTGTTTTTCTTGACGTGTTCATTGAGCGCCTTGGTGAGCGCGGATCGGAAGCCGGTAAGGTGCGTGCCACCTTCGTGGGTGTTGATGTTATTCACGAAGCTGGAGATGGTGTCGGAGTAGGAGGTCGTGTATTGCAATGAGATTTCGCATTCGACGTCGTCTTTCTTCGCTTCGAAGTAGACGGGCTTGCGGTGCAGCGGCTCGCGGTTGTTGTTGAGGTACTCGACGTATTCGACGATGCCGCCCTTGTACTGCATGACGATCATTTCGGCGTCGGAGCGTTCGTCTTCGTAGGTGATCTTGATGCCCTTATTGAGGAAGGCGAGTTCGCGCAGGCGGTTGAGCAAGGTGTCGGAGTCGTAGGTGAGCGTTTCGAAAATCTCGGCGTCGGGCTTGAAAGTGATGCGCGTGCCGGAGGCCTTGGACTTGCCGCGCTCCTCGAGGTCGCCCTGAGGGACGCCGCGCTTGAAGTTCATGAAGTAGGCCTTGCCGTCGCGGCGGACTTCGGCCTCGAGCCACTCAGAAAGCGCGTTCACGCAGGACACGCCGACGCCGTGAAGACCGCCGGATACTTTGTAGGCGCCCTTCTCGAATTTTCCGCCGGCGTGGAGCACGGTGAGCACGACTTCGAGGGAGGACTTGCCTTTTAGTTTTGGGTCTTTGGTGTTGGTGAACTTGTCGACGGGAATGCCGCGGCCGTCGTCGATAACGGTGACGCTGTTGTCGACGTGGACCTTGACTTCGACCTTGGTGCAGTGGCCGGCGAGGGCTTCGTCGATGCTGTTATCGACGACTTCATAGACGAGATGATGGAGGCCGCGGTTGCCCGTGTCGCCGATGTACATGGCGGGGCGCTTGCGCACCGCCTCGAGGCCCTCGAGAACCTGGATGGATTGAGCGCCGTAACCTGTTTCAGACACTGGACTTACCCCCGATGCGTGCAGCTCAGAAAAACGCCCGGAACGGGCAACTGAAAGTATAGCAATTCGGAAGGACCGATACAAACAAAACGGACGATTTTTTCCGGCGAAAAACGGACTACTTTTGGGGCGGATCGGGAGTGGGTAAATCCTCGTTCGTCGGGAGGGTGAGGTAGATCTCTTCAATGGGATCTTTGGATAGCAAGCTATTAATTTTTTCGATCATCGCCTGTTTTTCGTAGGAGAGTTTGTGCATCCACACCGTGTTCGCGACGGCGACGGTGAGGACGCCCTTGCGTACCTTCATCGGGTGACTGCGCGGGGCGAATTCGGGGCCGGCGATGTCGTTCCAGCGCTCCCAGATCTGCGCGTGATCGAGGTGCGCGCCGAGTTTTGTCGTCGCTTTGAGCTGCGCAAGGATCTGCGCGATGTTCTGCGGCTCGTCGCTCTTCATGATTGCGCGAGCGCCCCGGCCTCGATGACGAACTCGACCGCAGGGCGGCCTTCGGGGGCGACGGCGCGCGCGAGGTCGGTGGTGGTGATGAAGCATTGCGCGCCGACGGGGATGGCGTCGAAAAGCTGGGCGGCGCGGCGGGCGTCGAGCTCGGCGAGCACTTCGTCGAGCAGGAGAATGGGCAATTCGCCGGTGCGACGGTGGGCGAGATCCATCTCGGCGAGGCGAAGCGCGAGCGCGGCGGATTTTTGCTGGCCTTGCGAGGCGTGGCTGCGGGCGGGCGTCCCGGCGACGGCGATCTCGATATCGTCGCGGTGCGGCCCGTGAACGGTCATTTTCCGGCGAATGTCGCCCTCGCGCTTGGCGCGGAGGAGCTCGGCGAGGCCGCCGGCGGGGCAGTCGGGGGCGTAGGCGACGGCGAGCAGTTCGCCTGCGGCGATCTTGCCGTAAGCCTGCGAGGCGAGGGCGGCAAGTTCGTCGATGAAGGCGGCGCGGCGCTCGATGAGGACCTCGCCTTCGCGCGCGAGTTGGACGTCCCACACGTCGAGGAGGCCCGGATCGGGGCGGGGCGCGCGCAGGAGTTCGTTGCGCTGCCGGAGGACTTGCCGGTATTGCTGGAGCGCGGCGAGGTAGGCGGGCTCGAGTTGCGAGAGCGCCATGTCGAGGAAGCGGCGGCGGAGGGCGGAGCCGCTCTTGATGAGGGCGATATCTTCGGGGGCGAAGAGGACGACGCTCACTTTTCCGAGCATGTCGCTGAGGCGTTTTTGTGCGACGCCGTTTATTTTGACGCGCTTCTGTCCCTTCCACCAATGGGTCTCGAGGACGACCTCGCGTTCGGCGCGCTGGACTTCGATGCGGACATGGAACTCGCCGGCGCCGGAATTCGCGAGTTCGGTCTCGAGCGTGGTGCGGTGGCTCTTCGAGGTGGCGGCGAAAAGGATGGCTTCGAGCAGCGAGGTCTTGCCCTGCGCATTCCGCCCGCGGATGAGGTTGATCTCCGGGCCGGGGTGCAGATCAATC
Source organism: Rhodothermota bacterium (assembly GCA_009885415.1). GTDB lineage: Bacteria > Hydrogenedentota > Hydrogenedentia > Hydrogenedentales > VFKU01. The sequence goes on along the minus strand of VFKU01000086.1, from coordinate 3,169 downwards.
TCGCGCAGGCAGCGGAAGGAGCGGCAGTGGAAGCGGGTGAGGTGCATGATCGTTAGGTTGGGTCCACGGTGGTAGAAGTTTCGGGGCTAATCGTAATCGTTGGGGGTGGGGTGATCGTAGTTGGGCTGCGGGAGGATCAGGAGAGGGTTATTTGTAGCCGGGGTATGGCTGGTGAGGCCCGGGAAAGATTAAGGGCCGAACAGGAGCACGAGACGTAGATGGATGGCGGGGAGTGGGATTGGTTGGAGAAGTGGGATTGGTTTAGGTGGCGAGGTGGACGAATTCTTCGATTGCGGATTGGCTCTTCGCCAGTTCGTCGATGGCAGGGGCGAGGTCGTCGGGGCTGAGGTCGGCTTCCTCCCACATCGCGGGGTGGTCGGGGGTGGAGCCTCCTTCCAGAGCGGGAAAGCCGGCCTGGTAGCAGAGCCAGTCGCTGATTCCGACGAAGGCGGCGCGGCGGCGTTGTTGGGGCGTTGCGCAGCGGTCGAGGTCGTGGTGTCCGCCGATGGCGGCGACAAGGTCTTCCTGGAGTTTCCATCGGGTGCCGAGGAGTGCGCCAAGTTCGGCGTGATCAAAGCCAAATTCGCGCATCTCGATGGCGGAGGCAGAGAGACTGGTTTCGGCAACCGCCCGCGTGACGCGGCCCCATATTTTCGGCTGGCTTTGCTGGAGAATGATTTTCCCGATGTCGTGAAGGAGGCCGTACATGAAGGCTTCGCCGGGGTCGGTGATGGCGGAGTGGGCGTGTTTGGCCAAGATCCGTCCGGCGGTGCCGCAGGCGACGGCGTGGCGGAGCAGGGAGGTCTCGCCGCCTTTGAGGGTCTCGAAGACGGACGCGGTCACGACGAGGTTTCGGACGACTTTTACACCGAGGAGGACGATGCCCCGCTCGACGGTATTGACTTTGTCGCGCAGGCTATAGAAGGCGGAGTTGACGAGGCGCAGGGCCTTGAGGGAGAGGGAGGGGTCTTGGGCGATTACTTTGCCAACTTCCTGGAGGGTGACATCGGGATTGTCGAGCATCTCCATCACGCGAACGACGGTGCTGGGCAGGCTGGGGAGCGTCACAAGTCCATCGATCATGGACTCGATACGCGCCGACTTTTCCATGGTAAACAGTGCCCCGATTATCCCTGGTGGCAGGGAACAGGTGAAGGAGGGTGGTGACTGGATGCGAAACGAATCAGAAGAGGTACTCAGGCTCGATCATGGGATCGTAGCCGCCGGTCTTTGGGTTTTCCGTGTAAAAGCCGAAGAACTCGTAGACGCCGATGCCGAGGCGCATGAAGAATTTAGTAGTGCCGACGATGGTGCCGTGCGTGACGATTTTTGTGAGGGGCTGGCCGTGCCGGATACCGCGGTCCCAAGCGAAGGGAATTTCGGTGATGCTGAAGAGGATGTTGGAGAGACCGCGACCCATTTTTTCGAGACGCTTCTGGAGGATGGTCGGGTGGGGGATGTCTTGGTCTGGATCGTAGCTTTGGGCGCTGACGGAGGAGGAAGCGAGCATCGCGGCGATGATCAAGACGGCGACGGGACGCAGGAATTTGACGGCACGGTCAGATCGCATGAGCGAAACTCCCTCGGGTATCAGCGTGCAAGTGTCTCTGAGCGAAGGATAACACAGGGGGCTGGGGGTGTCAAAGGCTGGCGGGGCAAGAGCTTAGCCTCTAATTGGGTGGCCGTCGGGATGGGACGTATGAGGAAACGCTCGGATGAGCGGGCACGGAGAGCGCTTGTTTCGAAACAGAGCGAGTGGATTGAAAAATGGATCGCCATCGCGGTTGGAATCGAAAACGCGAAAAACTCCAAGAGATTGGTGGTGGGCGAGTTAGGAGGCGTCGTGGGGCTGGCACAAGGTATGCGCTCAGGGTGCACGTGAGACGAAGCGGTGGGTAAGCAGGCGAGCAGCCTCACGCGCCACGTGGACAACCGAGTGAAGGAGAGCAGAATCATGGGATCGCTGATCAGGAATCGGAGTAGGGTGGCGCCTTGGGCGTTGCCGTGGGGAATGCCGGAGGAGTTCAACCAACTGTGGCAGGAGTTCAACGGCCCGCTGGGGTGGATTGAGCAGTCGTCGGCGTCGCCGGCGATGGATGTTCGCGAGACGCCGGAGGCCTTCATCATCGAGGCGGACGTGCCGGGGATGAAGAAGGAAGAAGTCCACATTGAAGTGGCCGACAACGTCGTGACCCTGAAGGGCGAGCGGTGGGGTCAGCGCGAGGAGAACAAGAAGGACTATCACCTCGCGGAGCGGCAGGTAGGGAGTTTTCGCCGGTCGGTGGCGATTCCGGGCGGCTTCGAGGCGGGGAAGGTGTCGGCGAAATTCGAGCACGGTGTGCTGACGATCACGCTGCCGAAACCGGAAGAGAAGAAGCCGCGCAAGATTGAAGTGCGCGTGGAGTAAGTCGGCGTGCGCCGCGCGGGCTGCGGTCCGCGCAGCGCCAACGAACAAAACTGGGAGACGAATGATGGCGGTAGTCGAAGAGCGGTACGTGGCTCCACGGGTAAATGTCGTGGAGCGCGAGAACGAAGTGGTGATCGAGGCCGAGCTTCCGGGCGTCTCGCGCGAGCAGGCGGAGATCGAAGTGCGCGAGGGGACTTTGTATTTGAAGGCGCATGCCCGCGCGATCGGCGGGGGCGGAACCGAGGGCGCGTATCGCGTGCAGGAGCGTCCGGGTGCGAGCTATTACCGCAGCTTCAAGCTGGGCGACACGATTGATCCGGCGAAGATCGAGGCGCGCTTGCAGGACGGCGTGCTGACGCTGACGTTGGCGAAGTCGGACAAGTTCAAGCCGCGCGCAATCGTGGTGAACTGACGGCACGCGCGTCGCGCGCGGTATAGAAGTTTCTCCGCAGCCCCTCCCTCCCGAGGGGCCGCCCCTGGGCGGTCCACCCACCGCCCGGGGGCATTCTTTTGATGCCTGCATGGGCGCGCCTCAACGGGTAGGGCGGGTCATGACCCGCCCTACCCGTTGAGCGGGACCGTCTTGCGGACGATTTGGTTGTGTTCGCGGGTGAGGATGGTGATGGTATCGACGCCGTTGGCGAGCAGGTAGTCGCGGGCGGCGTCGAGGTCTTTTCCGACTTGGGCGGGGCCATGGCTGTCGTCGCCGAAGCAGAAGGGGACGCCGCGGCGGTGGGCCTCGCGGATCAGCCAGGGGCGCGG
>VFKU01000863.1 GCA_009885415.1 Rhodothermota bacterium | reverse complement strand
TAGTGGCACCGGCGGAAGCCGCCCCGGTCGAGTCCGCGCCCGAAGGACAGGCGCCCGCAGCGAGCTGAAGACCTCTCGCACACAGTTTTTCTCTCTGTATTATTGGCGGCCCGCGCGAATTCGCGCGGGCCGCCGTGTTATTCTGGCCGGGCGGGGGTGGCTTTTTTGAGCATTGGCTCCAGTGCGCAGGGGTTTCGGCCGTTTCTCTGGATCGGTTCGCCGGAGACGGACGAGAAGTCTTCTTTCGAGCGCGAGGCCCAGACGGCGAGTGCGCGATTCATTGCCGGGGTGGACGAGGCGGGGCGCGGGCCCTTGGCGGGGCCGATCGTCGCGGCGGCGGTGATTCTTGGTGGGCGCATCGAGGGTGTGGACGATTCCAAGCGTCTGACGGCCCGTGCGCGCGAAGCTCTCTTTGATTTAATTACGGGAGGGGACCACGCCGTGGGGGTGGCGATCGTTTCCGCGGATCGCATCGATCGCATTGGCATCCAGCCGGCGAATTACGAGGCGATGGCGAAGGCGCTCGCGGCGCTCGAGCCGCAGCCGGAGTTTGCTCTAGTGGACGGATTCAATATTCCCGGCTGTGCGTTTCGTCACCGGCGGATCGTCAAGGGCGATCAGCGATCGTGGTCGATTGGGGCGGCGAGCATTGTGGCGAAGGTGACGCGGGACCGACTGATGATCGCGCTCGACGCGGAACATCCCGAGTATGGTTTTGCCCGGCACAAGGGCTACGGCACGGCGGCGCACCTCGAGGCGCTCGCCCGCTTTGGGCCGTGCCCCGCGCACCGCCGGTCGTTCGCGCCGCTCGCGGTGGCCGCGGAGACGATGTCGTTCATCGCGAAAAGGAAGGCGACAGCATGAAGTGGATGGGACTGTGGTTGGGCGGGGCGCTGCTGGCCGGCTGCGCGACGACGGGGCAGACGGCGCCAAGCGGTGCGGGCGCGGCGAACGACGCGCAAGCCAAGGCGATGGGGCGATACCTGAGTTCCGTCGTGCATCAAAAGCTCGGCCAGGTGCCGATGGCGATCGAAGACTTGCGCGCGGCGGCGGACCTCGCGCCGTATTCTGACCGTCTGGTGATGCAGTTGCTCGGGGCGTACTACCTCAACGAGGACTACGCGAACGCAGCGACAATGGCGGAGCGGGCGGTCGCAAATGATCCGAAAAACGTCGTGCTGCACGTCTGGCTCGGGCGTATTTATTACCAGCTCAAACGTTTTGACGACGCGGCGGAGGTATTTCGCAAGGCCGTCGCGATGGATCCCGATAACTCGGTGGCCTACGAGGCGCTCGCGCAAATCGAGGAGGAAACGAACGATCTGGTCGGCGCGGTGGACACGTACAAGCGGCTGATCGAAATCACGCCGAACAATGCGTTTCTTTATTACCGGCTCGGCGCGAGCCTCGTGCAGACGGACGACCCCTCGGGCGCGCGGGCGGCGCTCGAGAAGGCGCTGGAGTTGAACGCGGCCCTGACGCCGGCGCGCTACATGCTCGGCCTGATCTATATCGAGGACGGCGACTACGACGCCGCAGTGGAGCAGCTCGATCGGTTCCTGAAGGAAAACCCGGGTCACGTGCAGTCGCAGGTGAACATTGCGGCGGCCCGGGCGCGGCAGGGCCGCTACGACGAGGCGATCGAGCGCCTCACTCGCATTATCGAGAGCACCGAGGTGAAGGCGGAGCACCACTTGCTGCGGACGGCGCTGCTTTTGCGCCGCGGGGGGCGCATCGAGGCGGGGCAGAGCGTCGCGCCGAATGATGCGCCCTTGTTGGGTTCGTTGCTGAATGCGCTTGCGCGCAAGGCCTCGGGCGAGCTGTATCGCGCGCCGCTCGAGCGGCTGGACACGGTCGAAGGCGATCTGGACGCGGAGTGCAACGAGTACCTGAACCGGATGGTGTCGCTCTTCGGCAAGGAGTTTGGCGAGTTCATCGCGTCGGAGATCGGCGCGGTGCTAAAGGAAGGGGTGAAGTCGAAGTCGGTCGAGATCATTCACGCGCGCGCGTTGATGGCGAGCCAGCGGCACGAGGAGGCCGCGACCGCGCTGAAGGGAACAATCGAGCGCTTCGGCGGCGACAAGTGGCTGCATTACTACCTCGCCACGATGTACGAGGAGCTCGACAACGCCGCCGGGACGGAGGAAAATCTCCGGGCGGCGCTGACGTTTGACACGAACGACGCGGACATTCTGAATTTCCTGGGCTATCACCTCGCGGACAAGAACAAAAATATTTCAGAGGCGAAGACGCTGATCGAACGGGCGCTTCAGATTGATCCGGAGAATGGTTTTTATCTGGACAGTTTGGGCTGGGTCTATTACCGGATGGGCCGCGGGGCGGAGGCGGTGGACCACATTCGCCGTGCGATTCGCGCGATGAACACCGACGACGCGGTCCTTCGGGACCACCTGGGCGACGCCTATCTCCTGGATGGCGACGCGGCGGCGGCGATCCATGAATGGCAGCGGGCATTGCGGCTCGATCCGAAGATCGAGGGCGTCGAGGAGAAAATCAAGAAGAACCTGCCGGGCGTCAGCGAGTAGCAGCGGCCTTCGCGGCCACGAGCGGGACTTGGGCGCGGCGGCGGACGATGATCAGGCCTTGCGCGCCCCGGAGCGTTACGGTCGTCAGCTCGGAGTTGTATTCCGCGACCGCCCAGTCGCCCCATACCACTTCGCCGATCCCGGTGAGAAGGCGGTCTTCAGTGCCGTCGGCGTAGCGGAGCCGCAGCGAGAAGCGCGGGTCTTGTCCCTCGGGCGCGACGACGCCGGTCAGTTCGACCGTAGGCGCTTCGTCTTGCGCGAAATCCGTGTTATCGGCGCCGACCTCCTGCTGCGTTTCCGCCACGGGGGCCAATTTTTCCGGCGCGAGCACCTCTGCATCGGCGCTCGTATCCGGGTCCAGGAATGGGGCCGTGTCGTCTGCTGCGGGAGACTTTTGCGCGACTTCGCCAGGGGCCTCGGCGTCCGCCGGCGCGGATGACACAGGAAGCGGAGCGCTCGCGGCGGGGGTGGGGGCGGCGTCCTCAGGCGGAGCAGGCGCGCGAATGGTGAAGTTGGAGAGTAGGGG
>VFKU01000145.1 GCA_009885415.1 Rhodothermota bacterium | reverse complement strand
GTCAGTTCCTGGTGATAATCGCCGAATTTTTGGACCGTCCACGCGCGCATGAAATCCTCGCTAAAGGTTTGGGGACTTTGTGACGAAAATTGTAGGTAGAGAAGGCCGGATTCTAGCGATTCGCGGGGCACAAACGAAGCTGCGGGCACTGCCTGCGAAAGTGTAAAGAGATTATTGCCATTTTCGGTCATGTTTGGTATTGTATACAGGTGGGCGGCTCCGTAACTCGGATGCTATCTGTTTGGCGTCCGGCACTTAATCCAAAGGAACGACGATGACTTCCAAGAGTGCGGCCAAAGTATTAGGAGTGTTCCTCGTCGCGGCGCTCGCCGCCATCGGCGGAATTTCCGCCGTTCGCGCGGACAGCGGAACCAATCATCGCGCGGCGCAGGCGTGGCCCGTTTCCCTCGGCACCAGCGGCGGCAACATCAACGACATCAGCACGCTCTATTGCTGCAGCGGCACGCTCGGTGCACTCGTCGAAGACGGCGCCGGCACTCAATACATCTTGAGCAACAATCACGTCCTGGGACGCAGCAACCTCGGCTCGGTCGGCGATCCGGTGAACCAGCCGGGCATGATCGACCAGAGCTGTCTTCGGAATGGCGTCGTGGCCACCCTTTCGGATTTTGTTCCGATTCAGTTCGCGACCAAATCCAGCACACCGCTCAACCAGGTAGACGCCGCCATCGCGCAGGCGACGACCGGCGCGGTCCGCACCGACGGAACGATACTGGATATCGGAACCATCAGCGGCTCGGCGATGTCGGCCTTCGTCAATCAGAGCGTTCAGAAAAGCGGCCGCACGACCGGCCGGACGACAGGCACCGTGAGCGCGATCGACGTCACGGTGGACGTAGGCTATTCCTCTTCTTGCGGCGGTGCGTCGACCAAGAAGGCCCGGTTCGTCAATCAGATCACCATCACCCCCGGCACCTTCAGCGCCGGCGGCGATTCGGGCTCGCTCATCGTGGAAAACGGCAGCGTAGACCCGGCCGACGGCCGCCCGCGCGCCGTGGGGCTGCTCTTTGCCGGTAGTTCGTCGTCGACCATTGCCAATCCGATCGGGCCGGTGCTCGCCCTGCTGGGTGTGAACATGGTCGGCGGCACGCCGCCAATCCCGCCGGCGACGGGTTCGGTATCGGGTGTGGTTCTCAGCGCCGCGGATAATGCGCCCATCGCCGGCGCGACCGTCTCGGCGGACACGGGGCAATCCGATCTGACCGACATAAACGGCGCTTACACGCTTAGTGGCGTGCCGACTGGGACCCGGACGATCACGGCCTCAGTTGCGGGATATCTGGACGCCTCGCAGAATGTCAGCGTCGCGCAGAACGCGACTTCCGCCGCCGACTTTTCATTGAACGTGGCTGTGGGGCCGACTACGGTCGGGGTCGGCTGTGTGACTTACACCACCACCGG
>VFKU01000699.1 GCA_009885415.1 Rhodothermota bacterium | reverse complement strand
GCCCGGCAAGACCTGCACCGTATCGCCCGGTGCCGCCTGGTCAATCGCTTCCTGGATCGACTGGCCGGGACTCACCGTCCACGTTTTTCCAGTCTCCGCCGCCAGCGCCGCAAGCCCGGTGCCAAACGCAAACACGAGCGCAACACAGACAACGAATTTCATTAGAGAGTCCTTCGCGGACATAATGAATTCCTTAAAAGGTGATTTGCGGCTATTATACCCGCGGCCGTCAACGAAAGGAGCGTTCTATGCAACACGCACCCGGGTTCCTCAAAATTGTCGAAGATGCCAAGTCCCGCGTCCGCGAGTGCACCGTGGCCGATGTCGCCCAGATGCGCGCCCGCGGCGAGAAATTCACGCTCGTCGACGTCCGCGAGGACAACGAATGGGCCGCAGGCCACCTTCCCGGAGCCGTCCACCTGGGCAAAGGCGTCATCGAGCGCGACGTGGAGACCACCATCCCCGATCCCGGCGCGAAAATTGTCCTCTATTGCGGCGGCGGCTTTCGCTCGGCGCTCGCCGCCGACAACCTCCAGGAGATGGGATACAAAAACGTGATCTCCATGGACGGTGGTTACAAAGGCTGGATCGAAGCCGGTCTCTCCATCGAAAAACCCTAGCGGCTAACGCGCCGCGCTGATCTGCGGCCAGAAAATAACGACGTAACGTACCACGCAGACAATCGTCGCGATCCACAGTCCCAGCGACACCGCGCCCGCCGCCTTCCACGCGCGTTCGCCGAAGAGCACGCTCCGGTGTCTGCCCTCGGGTAACACGCCGAACAGCAGCCCACCGATCAGCCCCCCGAAGTGCGCCGAATTGCTGATGCCGCCGCCGCCCGCGTTGATCATCCAGCCCAGGATGAACATGAAGAGCGCCGAGCGGATCAGCGAGTCGCGCATCGGACGGATTCCGGCGCGATGCGCAAATACAATCCCAAAGCCGAGCAGCCCGAAGAGCCAGCCCGATGCGCCGACCAGCGGTTGATACAGAACCCCCATGATCGTGCCGTACCAGAAATAGGACGCAGCGGCCGCGGTAAGCTGCGATAGCGTGATCAGCACGAGCATTCGCCCGCGCGTGAGCTGCGCTTCCAACAGCGGCCCAATCTGCACAAGAAAATAGGAATTCATACCAATGTGCAACAGGCCGCCATGCACCAATCCGAAAGACAGGAAGCGCCAGAATTGGCCCTCGCCCACCGCGAAGGCCGGCGTAAACGCGCCGAGTACGTGGATCGCGTCCTGGCTCGGCCCCATCACGCTCGAGAGGCCGGGGCCGTCCAAGAATATCTGCACCATCCAGAAAAGGATCATGACCGCGAGGAAGGTCATCGAGACGACCGGGCCCTCGTCGGGCAACACGCTCGAGATCAGCCGCCGCACCCGGTAGGCCCACATCGAAGGCACCCGCCGGCCGCAGGAATCACAGGTGCGCGAATCCCGATGGGTCACCGCGCGGCAATGCGGACAAATTTTGTTTGGATAGCGCCACCACGAAGGGGCCGGCGCATGGACCTGACCGTCAAGAATCCGCTTCGCCTGCTGCTCTCGCTGATACAAACGCCACCGCAGCCGCGTCGTGTTCACGCCGAGGCGATCGAGCAGCTTGATGTACCAAAGATCCCCGTCAGCCACACCGCCCCCTCAGAACCGCTGCGACGCGCGCACGTAGGGGCGGCTCCCCGTGGCCGCCCGATCCTCGACCCCGCAATTGCGCTCAGTCCCGGCTCAATTGTAATACCGGGAGAGCGTCTCGATCACCGCCGCGGGCTTCTCGCTCCCCTCAACCTCGATCGTCACCTCGACGCACACCTGCGCCCCGCCCTTCACGTCCTCGACGCTGAGCAGCTTTGCGCGCGCGCGCACCTTCGAACCGACCGGCACGGGGGAGGGGAAGCGCAGTTTATTCAGGCCGTAGTTGACGCCCATCTTCACGCCCTTCACGCGCCAGACCTGCGCCATGAGATGCGGCACCAGCGAAAGCGTGAAATAGCCGTGCGCGATCGTCGTCTTGTAGGGCGATTCCTTCTTCGCGCGCTCGACGTCGATGTGGATCCACTGATGATCGTGCGTCACGTCGGCGAACTTGTTCACGTCCGGCTGCGTCACCGCGTGCCACTCCGACACGCCCAGTTCCTGACCCACCAGCGACTTGATGTCAGCGAACGCGATTTCCTTCGGCACCATGAATCGTCTCCTTGTGCTTCATCGCACGTGGGTGAAGCATAGCGAAGCGGGGAAGATTTGTCACGCTGAGTAGGAATAATCGGAGGGCTGCTTTGGACTGCGGCAGCGATAGCTGCCGCTTTTCTAAGCTCAGCGAAGCTGGGCGGCGTCATTCCGAAACTTTGGCCCATTGCGCGCGTCCGCCGGGAGCTTCGCTCCAGGCGCGATAGCTGCCGCAGTCCAGGTTCAGTCCCGCAGGACCGCCGCGATCGCTTCGCAGAGCGGCCCCATGTTATCGGTAGTCAGTCCGGCGATGTTGATCCGCCCGCTGCCGACGATGTACACGCCGTGCTTCTCGCGCAGCTCGTCCGCCTGCGCTTTGTTCAGGCCGGAGTACGAGAACATGCCGCGCTGCTTCGTGAGAAACGAAAAATCCCGCGTTACGCCCTTCGCCTTCAGCGTGCGCACGAAAAGTTCGCGCATCTCGTGGATGCGCCGGCACATGCCCTTCAGTTCCGCTTCCCACTCCTTGCGCAGCGCGGGATCGGCGAGCACCGTCGTGACGATGGACGCGCCGTGCGCCGGCGGCGTCGAATAATTTACGCGAATTGCGCGCCGCAGGTGCGTCATGCTCGTCTGCGCCGACTCCGCCGATCGCGTCACGAGCGTGATCGCACCCGTGCGCTCGTTGTACAGGCCGAAGTTCTTCGAGAATGAACTCGAGACCAGCATCTCGCCGGGATACTCCGCAAAAAGTCGCAGCCCGCGCGCGTCTTCTTCGAGGCCGTCGCCGAGTCCCTGATACGCAAAGTCGAAAAACGGCAGCAAGCCCTTGCTGTGGATCAACGCCGAAAGCGCACGCCACTGTTCCTCCGTCGGGTCGATCCCGGTCGGGTTGTGGCAGCACGCATGCAGCACCACCGCGTCGCCCGCCGCCGCGCCCTCAAGCGCCTTCGTCAATGCCGCGAAATCGATCGAGTGCGAGCGCGGCTCGTAATAAGGATACGTGCGCACCTTCAGCCCAGCCGCCTCGAAGATGCCCGGGTGGTTCGGCCAGGTCGGCTCGCTGATCCACACCGTCGTGCCCGGCCGCAAAATGTGCAAGAGGTCCGCCGCCACGCGCAGCGCCCCTGTCCCACCCGGTGTGTGCGCTGTCGCCGCGCGCCCGGAAGTGACGATCTCGTGCGCCGCGCCGAAGACCAATTCCTGCACGCGCGCGTCGTAATCCGGCGTGCCTTCGATCGGCAGATAGCTCTTCGTCGTTTCCTCGCGCAGCAATTTCTCTTCGGCTTTCTTCACCGCCGTAGGCACGGGCGTCTTGCCCTGCGCATCTTTGTAGACACCGATTGTCAGGTTGATCTTCTTCGGATGTGGGTCCTTCTTAAAGGCGTCCGTCAATCCCATGATCGCGTCGGGCGGCGCCGGACTAAGCTGGTCAAACAAGGGACAGGCTCCTTCGATATACGAACTCACTGCGGGAATTGGATGCTGAAGTGCATCCGGACTTTCCGATTATAACGGCTCTCCATGCGCATTCCCAAGAAGCGATGGCGCTCACCACTCTGAATACGGCCGCTGCGCCAGCGACGAGTTCAAATAGCGCGCTTCGCCGGACACCTCGCGGCCCACCCACGGCGGCAACTCGACTGGTTGGTCCGCGCGCTCGAGCTCGACTTCCGCAACTACCAAACCCGCGTTCGCGCCCTCGAAGATGTCCACCTCCCACACCAGCCCCCCAAAGCGCACGAGGTGGCGCATCTTTTCGACCAAGCGCCCCTGGCACAAGTTTGCCAGCATGAATTCCGCGTCTTCGACCGGGAGGGGGTACTCGAACTCGTCCCGGCTGATGTCGAGCGTCGATTGCTTGATGTTCAGATAGGCCTTCGAACCCGAGACCCGGACGCGGACGGACGCCGGCGGGCCGACGGCCAGATAGCCCTGCCGGAGACGCCGCGATTCGTAGCCGGGCCGCCAGGCCTCGCTGGAGACCAGGTATTTCCGCTCGATTTCCGTGCCCAAGCTAGTCCAGCCTCCCCGCAGCACGGCATCATACGCGATCCTCTCCGTCGCGCTCACCCGGCCCGAACCCTAAGTGGGCCAATGTCTAGTATTTACCTGACCTCTGGCGGCTCCGGGGAAACCTGTCCGCCACCCCCATATATATAGTCGCCCCTACCGGAGAGACAAAAATTGCGTCTCCCATCGCCAAATTTGGGCGCTGCATGGTACAGTCCAAATGAACGCCGGTACGTGGGCTTTAACTGGGGGCATCACGGAAATCGAAAAGTAGCCATGCCTTTGCCGATTAAATTGTTTACAAATTCAATAAAATCATAATTTTAACCACTCAAAGGCAGTTCCGGAAATCCCATGCTTCGTAGACTCAGACCCAACAGGCCCGACGAGACCTCCGACAAGCCGGAGATCCCCGTCGTTCAGGCCGATGTCCAGGCACCCGCTGCCTCGCCGCGGGCTGAGGATGTTTCATCCAAGGGTCGCATGGCCCGTTTGGGCGAGATCCTGCTCGAAGAGCGAATCATCACGCCGAAACAACTCGAGGAAGGCCTCGCCAAGAAGCGCGAAGTGGGCGGCTTCCTCGGTCAAGCGCTGGTCGACCTGGGCCACATCGATCAGGACACGCTCACGCTGATACTGGTGAAGCAGTGCAAAATTCCGCACCTCAATCTTCATGAATACTCCATCGGCAATGAAGTCCTCGCGTTGATGCCGAGGGAGCTCTGCGGCAAGTACCATGTGCTGCCGGTCGACAAGATGGGCAAGATTCTGACCATCGCCATGGTTGACCCGCTCGACGTCGACGCCCTGACCGCAGTTCGTGCGGCCTTCCCTGATCTGCGTATCAAACCGATCCTTTGCGACTGGTCGCACTTCCATGAAGTGTTCCAGCGCATGCAGCCTTCCACCGCTCCTTCCTCAGCGCCCGCTTCCGCCGCACCTCAATCTGTGCAAGCGCAAGAGCCTTCGAAAAATCCCGCGCCTGCCGTGCCAAGAGGACCCGAAACCGCTCCCAAGCCGGTCCGCGAGTCCGCTGCTATTGCGATCGATAGCGCGTCGATCACCGCCGCCATTCGAGAAGGCATGCGCGATACCGTCGCGCAGTTCGAACAAAAACTCGCTGAAGCCTCGGAATTGCTCCGCGCGATTCAGAACACCGAACGCAATTTCGTCGCAAACCAAACGAAACAAGATCTCGGCGTCGCGACCGAATCTGCGGCCGGCCGAAAGAATTCGGCCTCCGATGACGGGGCCTTCGACGATCTTGAGCGCCGTGAGCCCCAACCGGCCTATTCCTTCACGGGCTTTATCGCCGGCTCGGCGAACAAGAACGCGCTCGAGATGGCCCAGGCGGCCGCGCGCGGCGCGGGCTCGGAATTCAACCCGCTGTTCGTCTGTGGCGACGTCGGCCTGGGCAAGACGCACCTCATCAGCGCCATCGGCAACGCCCTGCTCAGCCGCGGAAAGGGGCTGTGCATCGGATGGACCTCGGCCGGACGCTTCGCGGACCACGCGATCGCTGCCCTCGAGCAGAAAAACCAGGAAGAATTCCGTCGGGCCTACAGCCGCTGGGACGCCCTGATTCTCGACGACATCCAGTTCCTCGGCGGCCGCATCGAGGCGCAAGAAGAACTTTTCCATGTGTTCAACGCCCTGCAAGAGCGCGGGCGCCAGATCGTGATCGCCGGCGATCGCATGCCCGAAAAACTGGGCCTGCTAGAAAAGCGCCTGATCTCGCGTTTCGACAGCGGACAAGTCGTCCGCATTGTCCCGCCGGAGTGGGAGACACGCCTCAAAATTCTTCAGCAACATGCCAAGCAAATGGAAACCACCGCACCGGACGACGTGCTCGCGATGCTCGCGATGCGCTATCCCTCCGACGTGCGCAGACTGATCGGCGCGCTGCGAAAAGTGGCCGCGCGCGCCAAATTGCAAGGCGGGGCGATGACCGCCGCGCTCGCCGGCGAAGTGCTGGCCGACGGCGGCGCCGAGGCCGCGGCCTGACCGGTCGCGCACGCGGAACGAGAGAAACGGGGGACTGAAACGTGGCGACCAAAGTAGCGAAGAAACGTCTGGGCGACGTGCTTCTCGAGCAGGACCTGATTTCCGAGGAGCAGTTGCGCGAGTGCGTCTCCATCCAGCGGCAGACCGGGGCCAACCTCGCGTCCATCCTCGTCGAGAAGAAATATCTCAACGAGGAAGACCTCGTGATTACGCTGAGCGAGCAGCTCGGCATTCCACACATCCGCGTCGCGCACTACAACATCCCCAAGGAAGTGCTCAACGAAGTCCCCGAGACCCTCGCCCGCCAGTACCAGATGTTGCCCGTGTCCATCACCGGCGACGTGCTCACGCTCGCCATGGCCGACCCGCTCAACATCATGGCGCTCGACGATCTGCGCATGTTGACCAGTTATGAAATCGAACCCGTGGTCGCCGTACAGTCCGAGCTGCGCGACACGATCGAGAAGCATTACGGTGTCGGCAAGCAGAGCGCCGAACTCTATAACGAACTTGTCGCTGGCGGAGCCGAGGCCGACGTCCAGACGGTTACCCAAACCGAAGAAATGAGCGACCTCGGCCAACTCAAGGCCGACGCCGAAGACGCGCCGGTCATTCGTCTGGCCAACCTCCTCCTCGTGAACGCGCTCGAACAGGGCGCAAGTGACATCCACATCGAACCCTTCGAAAAGGTTCTTCGCGTCCGATACCGCATCGACGGAAAACTTGAAGAGACCAAGAGCCCGCCCCGCTCGGTGCTCGCCGCGCTCATCTCGCGTTTCAAGATTATGGCCTCGCTCGATATTGCCGAACACCGCCTCCCGCAGGACGGCCGCTTCCGCATCCGCTACAAGGGCCGCGAGATCGACTTCCGTACCGCCATCCTTCCCTGTTACTACGGCGAAAAGATCGTGATGCGCGTGCTCGACAAGGGCGCGCTCACGCTCGACCTCGAAGCCCTGGGTCTCGAAGAGCAGCCCATGCAGGCCTTCCGCGACGCCATCGCACGGCCCTACGGCATGATCCTCATCACCGGCCCGACCGGTAGCGGTAAAACGACTACGCTCTACAGCGCCCTGCACAAGCTCAACCAGGTCTCCGAAAACATCGTCACCGTCGAGGACCCGGTCGAATACGAACTCTTCGGCGTCAATCAGGTCCAGGTAAAGGCCGAGATCGGGTTCACCTTCGCCGCCGCCCTGCGCCAAATTCTCCGCCAGGATCCGGACATCGTGATGGTCGGTGAAATTCGCGACGAGGAGACCGCCGACGTCGCCGTGAAGGCCGCCCTCACCGGTCACCTCGTGCTCAGCACGCTCCACACCAACGACGCCGCCAGCGTATTCACCCGTCTCACCGACATGGGCCTCGAGCCTTTCCTCGTGCAGTCCTCGGTCGCGCTGGCCGCCGCCCAGCGCCTCATCCGCCGGGTCTGCGCCGATTGCAAAGAGCAGGTCACCATCCCGCGCGAGGTGCTCGATCGGATTCAGTTCTCCAAGGCGACGTACAACGAGACGCCCGTGTGGGTCCGTGGGCGTGGGTGCAACAAGTGCAAGAGCCTGGGCTACAAAGGCCGCATCGCCGTGATCGAGGCGATGCCCAATTACCCAGAAATCGAACCCTTCATTCTCGGCCGCGCGCCCTCCACGCAGATCAAGGAAGCCGCGATTAAATGCGGGATGCGCAGCCTGCGGCAGAACGCTCTGTCCAAGGCGGCCCGCGGATTGACGACCGTTGAAGAAGTCCTGAGAGTGACCGCTGCGGACTGAGACGTCCGCGTTCATAGAAAGAGGAGAAAAATCATGGCTGTCCGCGAAGTACCCAAGACCGACATCAGCATGAAGGAACTGCTTTCTCGCCTCGTCAAGATGGGCGGAAGCGACATGCATATCGTTGTTGGCCTGCCGCCCGTGATCCGCCTAGACGGACGCTGCGAGCCCATGCCCGGCTTTCCCGTTTTGATGCCGCAGCAGACCCAGGAATTGATCTACTCCGTCATGAAGGACGAGCAGATCGCCGAGTTCGAACGCGAAAAAGAGTGCGATTTGTCCATCAGCGTCAAGGGCCTCAGCCGCTTCCGCTTGAACGTATACCGCGACCGCGGATCGGTCGTGGCCGCATTTCGCACAATTCCCTATGAGATCCGCAGCTTCGAAAACTTGGGCTTGCCCAAGTGCGTGGCGGATTTCGCCTATCGTCCCAACGGTCTCATCCTCGTGTGCGGGCCGACCGGCAGCGGAAAATCAAGCACGCTCGCGGCGATCATTGACAAAATAAACAACGAGCGCGACGTCCACATCATCACCATCGAGGACCCCATCGAGTACCTACACTCGCACAAGAAGTCCGTGGTCAACCAGCGCGAACTCAATTCCGACACGAAGTCTTTCGCCGGCGCGCTCAAGCACATCCTGCGACAGGACCCGGATGTGATCCTCATCGGTGAAATGCGCGATCCGGAGACGATCATGGCCGCGCTGACCGTCGCCGAGACGGGCCACCTCGCCTTCGCCACCCTGCACACCAACGACACGCTTCAGACCATGAACCGCATCATCGACGTGTTTCCGGCCGAGCAGCAGAGCCAGGTCCGCACGCAGTTGTCCTTCGTGCTCGAGGGCGTACTCGTGCAGCAGTTGCTCCCGCGCTGCGACGGCACGGGCCGCGCACTCGGCCTCGAGATCATGCTCGCTACACCCGCCATCCGCGCGCTCATCCGCAGCGAGAAGCTGCAACAGATTCCCTCCATCATCGAGATCTCGAGCGGCGAAGGGATGATCACGATGAACCAGTCGCTCTACCGCCTCTACAAGCGTGGGATCATCAGCTACGACGTGGCGATCAAGCGCAGCTCCAATCCGGAAGGCTTGCAGCAGCTCATCGACAAGGGCACCAATATCTAACATGAATCTTGCCGGAAGCCTACACTCGCTGAGCGCCTCGAACGCGGCCGAATCGGGCCGTGCCGCGCGAGGCGATCTGGTGTACGACCGCCACGTCATGTGGCTGCGCTATCTCGGCGTGGCCCGCATCGGCGTGCTCTCCTTCCTCGCCGTAGGCGCCGCGCTTATGGAGCTCGATCGCGGACAGGGCGTGCTCCTTGCGTTCTACACCGCCGGCTTCGTTACATGCATTGCCAATCTCTACACGCTTCAACGCCGGTCGCGCGTCGGTTTCGCCCAGGCCTGGATCCAGTTGCTGGTGGATTTTGCCGTCGTCGCCGTCACCGTCGGCTACACCCATGGCGCGACGAGTTTCTTTACCTTCATGTTCGTCGTTGTTGTCCTCGAGGCGGGGCTCCTCCTCGGCCTCTCGCAGGGCTTCATCCTGGCCACCATGGCCGCAGTATTCATGACCCTGCAACTGTTTCTCCCCGCCACGCTGTTCGGCTCCACCGTGCGATTCGAGTTGGTGTACAACCTTCTCGTGCAATCCCTCGCGTTTTACCTCGCCGCTTTCATCTCGGGGCACTGGAACCGCCGCATCCACCGGCTCCAGGAATTCCAACACGAAATTCTGGACAACATGAACAGCGGCTTCCTGATCACCGACGCCCGCGGCACCTTGTCTGTGCTCAATCACGCCGCCCGAGAAATCCTCGGCGTGCGTGGAGAGATCAGCCCGGGACGCCACATCTCAGGCGTCTTTCTCGTAGCCTCCGGCGGTGAATGTCCCGTCGTCACCGCGCTGCGCTCGGGCCAAGACTTTGTCAGCTACGAATTCGAGGCGTTGAACGCCGCCGGAAGGTCCGTGCTCCTCGGGCTGACCACCAACACACTGCGCGACGACTCCGGACAGGTGACCGGTGTCATCGCGTCTTTCACCGATCTGACCGAAATGCACGCCATGCGCGAAGAACTGCGCCGCCACGACCGCCTGGCCGTCGTCGGCGAACTCGCGGCAGGCCTCGCCCACGAGATTCGCAATCCCGTCGCCGTCATCCGCGGCGCGCTCGAAGAGCTCGGAAACGGTCCGCTGCCAGCGGCCCTCGAGGACAAACTGCGCGCCATGGCGATCCGCGAGTCGGACCACCTCAATGAAATCGTCGGAGGCTTTCTCGATTTCGCCCGTGAGCCGTCACGCAAACGCGAGACGATCGACGTCCGCGTCCTCGTCCAGGAAGTCGCCGAGCTGCTTCGGCACGAACACGCCGACGCGCCGGGATTCACCGTGCGCGTCTCGTGCCCAGCCGCGCCGCGGAGGGTCTCCTGCGACCCTTCGCAGTTGAAACAGGTGTTTGTGAATCTCGCCAAGAACGCCGTTGAAGCCATGAACGGACGTGGCGTGCTCGAAGTTTCCGTGAATGAAGGACCCGGGCTAGTCGAAATCCGTTTCGACGACGAAGGTCCTGGAATCGAGCCTGACAAAGTGGCGCGAATCTTCGAGCCATTTTTTACGACTAAAGATACCGGCGTAGGGATGGGCTTGGCCGTGTGCATGCGGATTGTCACCGCGCACGACGGCACGCTCCGCGCCTCGGCCCGGCAGGGAGGCGGCTGCTCTATGCGCGTCTCGTTGCCATCGGCTGGACAATCATGAAGGGAGTCAACATCGTGAACGCACGCAAACGGGTACTCGTGGTCGACGACGAACAGGGCATGCGCGAGCTGCTCGAGATCATTCTGGGAGGCGACGGCTACGACGTCGCCTCCGTGGCCAATTGCGACGAGGCGCGGCGCGTGATCGAGCGCGACCGCTTCGACGTGGTGATCACCGACCTGCGCATCGGCAGCGACGCGCGCGCCGGCATGGGCCTGCTCGAGTGGATGCAGGAGAACGGCGCGGGCACGCCGGCCATCATGATGACGGCGCACGGCTCGGTCGAGAACGCGATCGAGGCGATGAAGCGCGGCGCGGCGGATTACGTGCTCAAGCCCTTCAAGAACGACGAGATCAAGCTGCTCGTGCGTCGCGCGATCGAGCAGCGCGACCTCGTGCGGGAGAACAAGGCGCTGCGCAAGGAGCAGGCCAAGCTCGGCCAGGTCACTAACATGATCGGCGCGAGCGCCGCCTTGCAGCAGGTGAAGGACATGGTCCGGCGCGTCGCCGTGCTGCCGAGCACGATCGCCATCCACGGCGAGAGCGGCGTCGGCAAGGAACTCGTCGCGCGCAGCGTCCATCAACTCAGCGAGCGCTCGCAGAAGCCCTTCGTCGCGATCAACTGCGGCGGCATTCCGGAGAACCTGCTCGAGAGCGAGCTCTTTGGCCACAAGCGAGGCACCTTCACCGGCGCGGTCGAGGACAAAGACGGCCTCTTCGTCGTCGCCAACGGCGGTACGCTCTTTCTCGACGAGATCGGCGAGATGCCGCTCGCGCTCCAGGTCAAGCTGCTGCGTGTGCTCGACAACCACATGGTCACGCCGCTCGGCGGCGTGGAGTCCATCAAGGTTGACGTGCGCATCGTCTCCGCGACGAACCGCGACCTCGACGAGATGGTGCGCGAAGGCACCTTCCGCGAAGATCTCTTCTATCGTCTCAATGTCATTCCGTTGCACTTGCCCGCGCTGCGCGAGCGGCCGGACGACATTCCGCTGCTCGTACGGCACTACCTCACGCGTCACGCCGAGAAGCTCAGCCGCCGCGTCCCGGTGATTACGCCGGCCGCCCTGGACATGCTGTGCGCTTATGACTGGCCGGGCAACATCCGCGAGCTCGGCAACGTGATCGAGCGCGCGTTGGCTCTGTGCAACGCCGACACCATCGACGTCGCTGAGCTGCCGAACAACGTCAGCCAGCACATGCCGCGCGCGAACGCGTCCTACTCCGACCTGCCGCAGCAGGGCCTCGATCTCGAGGCGCTGATCGAGGACATCGAGATGAAACTCATCGAACAGGCCCTCTCGCGCACGCGCCACTCGCAGAAGAAGGCCGCCCGCCTGCTCGGGCTGACCGCGCGATCGCTGCGCTATCGCCTCCAAAAATACGGTATCGGCAGCGAACTGGACGAGCCGGCCCTGGCCTGAACGACCCTCTATATATAGCAGCGGCTTGTTGCAGTGGTTGTCATCTTAAGCCTTCGGGTGTCACCCCTAAGCGCAGTTGCTTAGGGGTGGTTTGTTTTCGGGCGCGTGGGCACGCCTAAGCAACCTCGCTTAGGCGTGGCACCCGTACATGTTTCTTTATTGGGGTCATGATCCGATTCGCGCGCAATAGACGTTGGCGTGGTAGTCGTAGCGGACCACGCCATTTTCCTGATATCGATCGAAGAGCCGGTCGAGCGCTTCCATCATCGCATCGCCCCGAGGCGTGCCGCTCTTCGGCAGGTACGACGCCGATTGCGTCCGCGCGCGGAACAGTGGCAAATCCATCTCTTGTGCATGAGGAAACGATCCTCGCTCATACTTTTCGCCTAGGGCCCGCGCGATCTGCTTCGGATTCTCATACGTCGCTTTGACGCTCTCATAATCGTTGCCCCACTCGATCAGAAATTTCTCGTAAGCCTTTGCAAAGAGCGTCGTGTCGCTCTGCCGCTCATTCCAGATCAACGCGCAACAGCCGCCGGGTTTTAAGATGCGCCGGATTTCCGCGCGCACCCGCTCCACGTCGAACCAGTGGAAGGCCTGTGCCGCCGTCACCCATTCGAAACTCGCAGTCGGAAGTCCCGTCGCCTCCGCCGTCGCGTCGCAGCTGACAAACTCAGCGCGATCGCGCAGGCGCACCTCGGCCTCGGCCCGCATCGGCGCGTTCGGCTCGACGGCATACACCCGCAACCCGCGTTCGAGTAGAAACTCCGAAAAAATGCCCGTACCCGAGCCGAGATCGGCCGCCGACTGTCCGGCGGCCAGACCGAAGTCGCGCACGAGAAATTCAAACACCTCGGGCGGGTAGGATGGGCGCGCCTTGGCGTAGGCCTCCGCGCGGTTGCCGAAACGCTGGGTCGGATCGCTGGACATGTTCCTTCGCTCCCGAGGTTCCCGGCGGCATAGTACCGCACTGTGCCCCGGTCGCCCACCGCGGCCCGACTCCTCCCGCAACGCTCCTTATATATAGTGTCAGCGTGTTGCACTCCGAGAAAATCACGGGTGCGAAACAAGGATCCGCTCGGAGTTCCGCCTTCAGGCGGGATTTTCGTGGGAAAGCCTACCGCGTAAACGCGGAACACCCAACGGTTTTTCATGGTTGCGAAATGGGGGTATTGGATTGATGGAATTTCGCAGATCGTTTGGAGCGCGGGTTTGTGTGGGACGAAAACCGGTGGTTGAAATGTTCAATGACTAACAAACGAATGGCGATGAATTCGACATTAAACGGAGACAAGTAGAACGATGAGCGTATCCGAGCGATTCAAGATTGTGGCCGAGCCGGCCTATTCGACGCAGATCGGCCACCTGGTCAGCATGATGGATCGGGTCCGCGCGCGGACGCTGGAGGCGGTAGCCGGGCTGACGACAGCGCAGCTCGATCACCTGCAAGATGCGCAGAGCAACTCGATCGGCGCGCTGCTCGCCCACATCGCGGCCGTGGAGACGCTCCACGCGATCGGCTCCTTCGAGGCGCGCCTGCCCACGCCGGAGGAGTTCGCAGCCTTGGCCGCCGCCTACAGCCTCGGCGACGCCGCGCGCGCCACGATCAAGGGCCAGCCGCTGGAGCACTACCTCGAAGCGCTCGCGCACGTGCGCGAAGCGACAAAGGCCCGCCTCCGCGAAAAATCCGACGCCTGGCTCCTCGAAGAGCGCGCCTACGTCGGCGGCGCGCGCACCAACAACCACTACATTTGGTTCCACGTCCCCGAAGACGAGACCAACCACCGCGG
>VFKU01000050.1 GCA_009885415.1 Rhodothermota bacterium | reverse complement strand
TCCGCCTTGCCGCCGAGGGGCACACCGTCCACGGCCTGCGCCGCGCCCCTTCTTCTCTGCCCTCCGCGATCCATCCAATCGCCGCCGATCTCTCTCGCCCCGAAACTCTCCGCGATCTGCCTGGCCCCTTCGACACCGTCTTTTATACCGCCGGCTCCTCCGCGCACACCGACGAGGCCTACCGCGCGGCCTACGTCGATGGACTCCAAAATCTGCTCGACGCGCTCGCCGCAGACCCGACTCCCCCGCGCCGCATGATCTTCACCTCCTCGACCGCGGTCTACGCGCAAGCGGACGGAAGCTGGGTCGACGAATCGTCGCCAACAGAACCAACGTATTTCTCCGGCAAGCGCCTGCTCGAAGCGGAAGCGCTTCTCGCCGCGAGCCCCTTCGAGAGCGTCGCGCTGCGCCTCGGCGGCATCTACGGCCCCGGCCGCACGGGCCTGATCGATCGCGTGCGCCGCGGGGAGGCCCGGCGCGAACACGGCCCGGTGCGATACCTGAATCTGATCCACCTCGACGACATCGTCGGCGCTTTGATCCACCTAATGCGCCTCGAAAAACCCGCACCCGTGTATCTCGGCGTCGACAACGAGCCGCAGGACTACAACGCGCTCGTCACGTGGCTCGCGCTCAAACTCGGCGTCGCCGAACCGGCGTTCAGCGACGAACGCCAGACGCGCGGACGGCCCCAGCACAACCGCCGCTGCTCGAACGCACGTTTGCGGGAGAGCGGATACGCGTTTCGCTACGTCTCGTCACGGGAGGGATACTCGGCGCTGATCCGGGCCGAGCGCGTCTGATCGTCGAATCGACTTCTCGGCGCGAAGGTCTTCGCAACTTTGGACTGCGGCAGCGATAGCTGCCGCTCTACCGAGCCCAGCGAAGCTGGACGGCGTCGCTCCGAAAACTTGGCATCCGGAAGAACGCCGCCAGCTACGCTGGCTTGATCAAAGCGGCAGCTATCGCTGCCGCAGTCCAAGGAGCGCTCGCCATTGTCTCTTGATACACGGATGAATCCCGGGCTATCGTGTCGCGTCTGGGCTGCGGCCTGGTTTCGGGAGGTTTCATCGGCACCATGAAGTTCGCACTATATATAGTCACTGCTTGCTGCATTACGGGTCTGGCGTTCGGAGGCGAACCTCGCCAGCCGGGGGCCGACGCGGCTTCGGCCGCGCTGAAGAATGCCGCCGAGGCGAGCGAGGCCTCGCTCAAGCAAGGCCAGGCGCTGTACAAACAGTACTGCATCACCTGCCACGCGGCGGACGGCTCGGGCAAAACCGACATGACCGAGATGCTCGATGTGCCGCCGGCCTCGTTTATCGAGCCGAAGTGGAAGTACGGCGCGAGCGACGGCGAGATTTTCTCGGTGATCAAAGACGGCGGGCAGAACGGCATGCAGCCCTTTTCCGACAAGATTCCCGACGCCCGGATATGGAACTTGGTGAATTACCTGCGCAGCTTTTCCAAGCCGGTGGACGGTGGAGCTGCGGCCGCTGCGCCCAAGGAAGAAATCCCCAAGAACCCGATCGCGTATTCACCGGAATCGGTCGCGCTGGGCAAGCAGTACTATGCGCGCGTTTGCGTGGTGTGCCACGGCATGAACGGCAAGGGCGATACGGAGATGCGCGAGTTCCTCAGCACGCACCCGAGCGACTTGACGGATTCCGAGTGGAAATACGGCAGCGAAGACGGCCATCTTTTTCTGATCATCAAGAACGGCACCGAGTATGATATGAAACCTTTCAAGGATCTTCTGGACGACGAGAAAACCTGGCATGTGGTGAATTACATGCGGAGCCTTGGGAAAAAGAAATAAGGGGTGGTTGTTGGTGTGCGAGATTGCTTCGTCGCATACCCCGCTCCTCGCAATGACGAGGCTTCGTTTGGTGATGAAGAAATAGGGGTGGTCGGTGGTGGGCGAGATTGCTTCGTCGCACACTTCGCTCTTCGCAATGACGGTGTTCGGTGGCATGGGCTTCCAGCCCATGCGCACGCGCAGATGGACGCCGCAAGACAAACTGGAGAACCGGGCCATGAGTCAGAAGCGCACGAGCAAGACCTCCGAGACCAAGCGCGTCAACGAGAGCCGGCGCGACTTCATCAAGACGGCCGCGCTGGGCGCGGGATTCTCCGCGCTGGCCGGTGGCGCCGCGACGGCCGCCGCGCCCGACGTGCCCGGACGCCCCATCGCGCGCCCGAAACCCTTTGAAGAGATCAGCGCCGCGCCCGTAAAAGAGTTCGCGTTTCCGGCGACCGGCGGCGACATCTTCGCGCAGGTCTGCAAAGAGGAAGGTCTCGCGGCGCTCTTCTGTTGCCCCGGCAATTACGAGATCGTCAGCGCGCTCGCGAACGCGGGCATTCCGAGCTACGGCGGGCGCAACGAGGGGTCGATGTGCTCCGCGGCGGACGCTTTCATTCGCGTGACCGGCGAAGTCGCGGCCACCTCCGGCACGGAGGGCCCGGGCTTTACCAACATGATCTGCGCAATCGCCGCGGCGAACGCCTGCCGCACTCCCCTGCTCGTGCTCGCCAGCAACATGACGCTGCGCGGCGACGACACCGAGCGCGGCATCCAGCGCGGCTACCAGCAGCCGATGACCGAAGGCATCAAAAAATATGGCAAGCGCGTGGTGACCAAGGAGCGCGTGCACGAATACGCAGGCTACGCCTTCCGCCAACTCAAGACCGGGGTGCCGGGCCCGGTGCATCTCGATTTCGTCAGCGAAGCGACTGGGCGCGAATCCGAAATCGCCAGCGCGACGGACCTCGATGCGTACTGGGGCCGTGGCCAATACCGCACCGACTCGCGGCCGCACCCCGACCCGAAGGACATCGACCGCGCGCTCGATCTCATCAAGCAGGCCAAGCGCCCGCTCATCGTCGCGAGCACGGGCGTGTTCTACAGCAAGGCCTGGGACGCTTTGAAGGCTTTCGCCGAAAAAGCGCAGATCCCCGTCGCGGAATCCGGCCCGATGCGCGGACATTTCTCCGACGCGCACGCGCTCTCCGCGAGCGCCGCGCCGAACGCTATGTTTAGCGTGGACCTCGCGATTCTCGTCGGCCAATACTGCATGCCCGGACTCGGCGAGTATCCCTTCGACATCAACTGCAAGTACATCCGCATTGATCCGAACGCGGGCGACATCGGGCGCAACATCCCGATCGACATCGGCATTGTAAGCTGCGAGAAGGCCGCGCTCGAAGCGCTGGCCGCCAAGTCGCCTGCGATGAACCATGACGCATGGATCGCCGAGGTCGCCGCCGCGCGCGAAGCGTTCGAGAAGGAAAACGACGAGCATTACGCGCTCGGCAAGAGCTACACCGACGCCGTGCATCCTGCGGTGATCTCGACGGAGCTGGCGAATTTTCTCTACAAGGGCAAACTCGCGCCCGAGCAGACGACCATTGCCTCGGGCGGCTTCGGCATCGGCCGCTACACGCGCCGCCGCTTGCGCGCCTTCCGGCCGGGCCAGATTTGCAACGGCGCCTACCAATACGGCTCGATCGGGCCGGACGTGGGCTACACGCTCGGCGTCGGCGTCGCCAAGGACCTCGGCATCGGCGCACAGAAACCCTATCAGGGCGGGCCGGTCATCGGGATCACCGGCGACGCCGGCTTCGCCTACTCCGCCTTCGAAATCGAGACGATGGCGAAATACAAAATCCCCGGCATCGTCATCGTGTACAACAACAACGCGTGGGGCACGTGGTCGGGCTACTCGCGCATGCCGCGCGCGGGCCACATGCACCTCTTCCAGGAAAACCTCCGCTACGACAAAATCGCCGAGGCGCTGGGCGGTTACGGCGAATACGTCACCTCGCCGGACGGCTTCACGCCGGCCCTCGAACGCTGCTGGCAGATCGCCGTGAACGAGCGCAAGCCGAGCGTGATCAATTGCCAGGCGAAAAAAGAATTCTGGATCCAGCGCGACTTCCCGCCGGGGATGCTCGGCAAAGTCGAGCCGGGCGTCATGGCGTACAACCACTAGGCCCCCGTGAAGCAACAACCGGGCAACACCAGAAACGACGATCGCCAGGTCGCGGCCGTCCGCGACCTCCTCCACGCCTACGCCACACGCGGCGTCTTGCGCGAATTCGAAGAGCGCTCGATGCGCAACAGCAAGACCGAGTACCAGTTCACCTGGCTGCTCGACCGCCGCTTCCACCTCATCTTCGATCCGGGGGCGTCACAACTGACCCTGCGCGACCTGCTCCCGGGCATCCCGACGAATTCGCCGCTCGACCTCGCCGTCCGCGAGTTCGTCGCCGCGCGCACCTCGAAGCAGCTCCTCGCCCACCGCCGCATCGACCCGGCCAAGGCCACGCTCACCGTATCCCACAGCCGCTCCGCGCTCAGCTTCGTGTTCACGGTGAAGCGGAACCAGTACGCCTACGCCGTCCCGAAACTCCTCAACTTCTGCAACGAACTCTTCGCCTTCCTCGACATGTACCACATCCAGTATTTGTGGGAACACATGGGCGTGCCGGAAGAGTAGAGCCGGGCGAGAAGGCGTCACACTTAATCGCGTAGCTCAGGCACGCTCAACAGCCGCGCGTTGATCGCTACGATGACCGTCGATACGGCCATCAAGGCGGCGCCGGCGGCAGGCGAGAGCAGGATTCCGAATTTGTACAACACTCCGGCGGCAAGTGGAATCGCCACGACGTTGTAGCCGGTGGCCCAGATAAGATTCTGCACCATCTTCCTGTAGGTCGCACGCGAGAGAAACATGATCGCCATCACGTCGCGCGGATCCGACCGCACCAGCACGATGTCGGCCGACTCGATGGCGACGTCCGTGCCGGCGCCGACGGCGATTCCGACATCGGCTTGAGTCAAGGCCGGGGCGTCGTTGACGCCGTCTCCGGTCATGGCGACGATGAGTCCGCGCTTCTGCACCTCTTTGACCTTGTCCGCTTTCTGGTCGGGCAAGACCTCGGAAAAATAGTCGTCGAGTTCGAGTTCGCGCGCCACCCACGCGGCGACCGGCTTGGCGTCTCCGGTGATCATCATCACCTGAATGCCCATCTCTTTGAGACGCCGCAACGCCTCGCGCGATTCCTTGCGGATAATATCGGCCAACGCGATCGCGCCTTCGAGCTTGTCGTCGATCAGGACGTACACGACGGTCTTCCCTTGCGCGGCGACTTCAGCGATCCGCGCATTCTCCACGACCAGCGCATGCTCCTTGAGATAGCCCGGACTGACGACCTTGACGTTTCTGCCTCCCACGATCGCGTGCGCCCCACGACCGGGAATCGCGGTGAAATCTTTGGGCGCGGAAACCGAAAGGCCCTTCTCTTTAGCGCCGTTCACAATTCCTTGCGCGATGGGATGTTCCGACTGGCTCTCGAGCGACGCGGCCGTCGCCAAGACCTCATCCGCCGTGGCCCCCCCGAGTGCGATCACGTCCGTAACGCCGAAGCGTCC
This sequence comes from Rhodothermota bacterium, assembly GCA_009885415.1. Classification (GTDB taxonomy): domain Bacteria; phylum Hydrogenedentota; class Hydrogenedentia; order Hydrogenedentales; genus VFKU01. The sequence goes on along the minus strand of VFKU01000050.1, from coordinate 1,948 downwards.
CTCGGTGAGCGTACCGGTCTTGTCAAAAAGGATCGCGTTCACATTTCGCGAACGCTCGAAGGCCGAGCGATCGCGAATGAGCAGACCATTCTTGGCCGAAATCGCGGTGGAAACCGCAACGACCAGGGGGACCGCGAGGCCAAGGGCGTGCGGGCAAGCGATGACCATGACGGTGACGGCGCGCTCGATTCCGAAGGCGAAATCCTTGCCGAGCGCGAGCCATACGGCCAATGTCCCTGCACCGACCGATATAGCGATGATCGTGAGCCAGAGCGCCGCGCGATTGGCGAGATCCTGGGTGCGCGATCGCGATTCCTGCGCTTTGCGAACCATTTCGATGACCTGCGACAAGTACGTCTGATCGCCCGTCTTCCGCACTTCAAGCACGACGGCGGATTCGCCGTTCACGGAGCCTCCGATGACTTCGTCACCCACCTCTTTTTCGACGGGCTTGCTCTCGCCCGTAAGCATGGCTTGGTTTACGGACGTGCGCCCTTCGATGATTACGCCGTCAATAGGAATCTTTTCGCCGGGCTTGACGAGGACGCGATCGCCGGGCCGAAGACTCGTAACCGGGACTTCCTCCGCGCTCCCATCGGCGCGAACGCGATGCGCTTCCGCGGGCATAAGCCGCACCAGCGATTCGAGCGCGGCGGACGCCCCCATGACGGAGCGCATTTCGATCCAGTGCCCCAGGAGCATGACGTCGATCAGCGTCGCGAGTTCCCAGAAGAAAACGTTTCCGGCAAGACCGAAGGCGACTGCGGAGCTGTAGACATAGGCCACCGTGATCGCGAGCGCGATCAGCGTCATCATTCCGGGCTGTCGATCGGCCAATTCGTTCTTGAGGCCCTTCAAGAAAGGCCAGCCACCATAGAAAAAAATACCGCTCGCCACGACCCACTCGACGTAGCCGTCTCCGGAGAAATGCAAAGTCTCGCGCACGCCGAGCCAGTGCTGGATCATCTCGGCAAGCACAACCGCCGGAACCGTGAGTGCGATGGAAACCCAGAAGCGGCGGCGGAAATCCGCGACCATCATCGCGTGGTGCGCATGATGATTGTGAGCGCCGTGCGCGGAGTGGCCGGAAGCGTGCATGGGCGCGGGAGGCTGGCCGGGGGCCGGGGGCGCCGGTTTATGGACGGAATGCCCATCGTGATGGTGCGCGTGCGCTCCGGGGCCGCCGGACGATGTCGTGTGTGATGTTGGATGATCCATCGAGTGAGTCTAGGCCTCCCTAGTCGAATCCGGCTGGTTCAATCGATGAGGCAAGCGCGGTGCCCAAGCAGTGTAGAAGTCCGCGAACACTTCAGGCCGCGGTTTTCTCGGCGATGAAGCGCCGCCACTATACCACTAACGCGAACAGGCGGATACACTTGAACAAATTCGCCCAGAGCACTGGTGTACTAGAAAAACTCCCTATTGGACTTGCGCGAGGATGGATTTCGGCACGTTCGAACGGATTGGCGAATACCCGGGTTCGGGAGATAGTTGAACACGGGCTTGGCACGGACCATGCTCCCACCGTAGCGACGACGCCTGAAATGGGCGAAGGGAGGGCTCCATGAATAAACACACGTTGTGGATGTTGATCGGGTGCGTGCTGCCGTTCCTGCTGATCTTTCTCTTTCCAGTGTTGGGTATTTCGCAAGGAGCGACGACGTTGGTGTTTTTTGTCCTGATAGACATTTTTCTGCAGCCAATGAGTTAATGGGTAAACTCAGCAATGCCGCGGTTGAGATCAAGCCATTTTTTAGTAAATTTCGTCTATTGATTGTCATAAATTCTCCTTATTTGTTTAGTTTGGTGCTAATTTGCATTTTTCATAAATTATCTATCCTCTAATGTTACTACACAGCTAATCCAAGTATTTAATTCTTTAGAATAAGCAGATACAGTTTGTGTTGTTTTTTTACCGGGTTCGTTTCTTGGAACAGTGGTGCCGGTA
>VFKU01000602.1 GCA_009885415.1 Rhodothermota bacterium | reverse complement strand
TGCAGAAGTGGAACGGGTTCAGCGCGCCAAAGTGGGCCGGGCTGGACAATTTCCGCAAGCTTTTCAGCGATCCTCTTTTCTATCAGGCGCTCAAACACAACGCCTTTCTGCTCGTCGCAGGAGGCTTGATCACGCTCGGGCTGGCGCTCTTCTTCGCGAACATGCTCCACCGCGGCGTGCGTGGCGCAGGCGTGTTCCGTGTCGCCTTTTTCTTCCCGAATGTCATCGCGTCGGTCGCGGTGGCGTCGCTTTGGATTCTGATCTATAGCACGGCCAGTTTCGGCGTGGTCAATGCTTTTCTGCTCGGGTTGCAACAAATGCTTCACGGGATCGGCATCGAGTTTCTCCCCAAGGATTTGCCCTTCGCGTTCGCGGGGTCGAACCACCTGCTCTTCTCGATCATCCCGATGATCGTCTGGATGGCCACGGGTTTTTACATGGTGCTGTTTCTCGCCGCGATGGAGAGCATCCCCGGCGAACTCTACGAAGCGGCCAAGCTCGATGGCGCGAGCGGGTCGCGGCAGTTCTGGCACGTCACGCTGCCGCTGGTGCGCGAGGTGCTCGTCGTCGGCGCGGTCTTCTTCACGATCAGCTCGGCGAAATTCTTCGACGCGATCTGGGTGATGATGAACGAGTACCCCACGCCGGACACGCACGTGCTCGCGACGGTGCTCTACCAGAAGGTCTTTTCGGAATATAACGTGGGCTATGCGGCCGCGGTCGCCGTAGTGCTTTTCGCGCTCATCTTCGCCGCTACGCTGGTCATCATGCGCTGGTCGCGCCGCGACGCGCTGGAGTATTGACGTGCGCAGATTCCTGACCTACGCCGTCCTTCTGATCTGGCTCGCGGCCGTCGTGCTGCCGGTGCTGTGGGTATTTTCGAATTCCATCCGCAGCACGCAGGAAATCCTCGACAATTCTTTTGGTGTGCCCTGGCTGGTGAAGGGTTCGCCCTACGCCGATCGCACGGATGTCCCGACGCCCGAAGACACCGCCGTCGGCAACTTCCGCCGCGCGTGGGTGGATATGCATTTCCGGCAATTCTTCGTGAACAGCGTCATCGTCACGGGTCTCTCGCTCGTCGGCATTCTCACTTGCGGCACGCTCGCGGCCTACGCCCTTGCGCGATTCCGGTTTCGCGGTAGCCGCGCGCTGTATCTCTTCTTCATCAGCGGCATGATGGTGCCTGCGCAACTGATCCTCATCCCGCTCTTCTTCGAGTTCTCCACGATCTCCGAAACGCTCACGGTGCTCACGCGCCCGCTCGGCTACGAAGTCCGCCTGCACAACTCGCTCACCGGGCTGATCCTCATTTACACCGCGCTCAGCCTGCCTTTCACCATCCTCATTTTGACGGCTTTCTTCCGCTCGTTGCCCGGCGCGCTGCGCGAGTCTGCAATCCTCGACGGCGCCTCGGAGTGGACCGTCTTCCGCGCGATCATGCTCCCGCTCGCGCGCCCCGGCCTCATCACCGCCGCCATCTTCAACTTCATCGGCCTGTGGAACGAGTACCTCTTCGCCCTCGTCTTCGTGAACACCCCCGAAAAGAAAACGCTCCCGCTCGGCCTCGCCGGCGTCAGCATCCAAGCCCAATACAAAACCGACTTCGGCCTCATGTTCGCGGGGCTGGTCATCGTGCTGATCCCGACGCTGCTTACGTATGCACTGCTGCAGCGGCATCTCACGCGGGGGATTACAGTTGGGGCTTTGAAAGGTTAGATGGACGGTATCTAGTCTACGAATCGAGTGGTCTTGGCGTCCACCGCAATTTGAATTCTCAAACGGTCGACGCGATGATGGTCAGTGATCCGGGTCAAATCGGAGCAGGTGGATACTTGTCGAGCAGATTCCACATTGATATAGATGAAGAATTTCCTCATCTTGAATTTGCGCCTATTGTCGAGGCAGTCATTGACCTCCGCGCGACAGCGACGTTGCCACTTGAAGAGGAAGCCCTGCGAGTCTCTATTGGACGGGATCTTTCCGGATTTTCGTTTCTGGATTCACGAAGGCAATATCAGCAGACGCTGGAACTAAAAGAGGGGCAACCACCTGCACAAGAACTCCAGGACCTCGGTTGGCTGGCCGTTCGGTTCCAGTCGCTCGATAAGTTACGCATTTCCAGCTTTGGCCCCGCTGGCTTTAGCTTCAGTCGTCTTGATCCTTACAACAATTGGACTGATTTCAGCGGCGAGGCAGTGAATCTCTGGAAATTGTATGTCCTTAATGCTGCGCCGACGGAAATCTCTCGAATTGGAGTCCGATTCATAAACAGGATCAAATTACCAACCGTCTTTGCGTCTTTGGACGAATACACTAAACAGGCCCCCAAACAGATTTCGAGCTTTCCTAACTCGATCGCTAACTTTTTTCATCAAGAAAAACTCGCGGTAGCCGATCAACCGTATGCGGTAACATTTACGCGGACTTTGCAGCCTATCAACACGGATTCGTTAGGGCTCATTTTGGACATCGATGTAACGACAACAAAACCGCAAGAATTAGATGGTATACTGTTGGAGAAACGGCTCAGAGAGATGCGTTGGTTGAAGAATAGAGTCTTTTTTGAGAGTGTTACTGATAAAGCACTCTCCGCGCTGAAGGCGTAATCCATGACAAATCTTGCTCGCAGATTCTGGCCATACTCTAGCGACTCCGCAAGTCCGACTGGGGCATTTCTTTCAAAGGAGCGAGGCGACCGTTACGAGACGCTCCAGGAAACGTATTCGCTTGGGATAAAAGGGAAAGGCATCCTTGACGACTTGATCGAAGTGCGTGATGAGTGCCGCTGTAAGCTTCCCCGTCAAGTGGACAGTTGTAAAGTAGAGTTTTCGGCGGTTAGTTGTTCTTCGATTTGTTTTCGGTAGACGGTCGGCGGGATCCGGTTGGTGGCGCTGT
>VFKU01000646.1 GCA_009885415.1 Rhodothermota bacterium | reverse complement strand
TCCACGTCGCGCAGGCTGATGGCCGAGGGGCAGATGAGCGTGTTGAGATCGCGCAGGTACTCGGGGTACATCTGCGCGCCGTCGAAGGTGAAGTTATTGCGGACGAGGTTCTGCGGATAGGTGCTCGCGTCCCCGATCCAGGTTGATGGGTCTTGGGTCCGCCGCAGGCGCACGCGGTCCCAATTCCGCTCGCGTTCGAGGTCGTCGGTGGCGTCGCCCCAGAACCCGTTGGGATCGCCGTTGGGCATCTTGCCGTCATTCTCGGCGGCGAACATGAGCAGGGCCATGCCGACCTGGCGCATGTTGTTCGCGCAGGAGAGCCGGCGGGTGGCCTCGAGCGCGCTCGATATGCCGGGCAAGAGTAGCGTGGCGAGGATGCCGATGATGGTGATCACCACCAGCATTTCGAGGAGAGTGAAGCCGAGACGTTCGCGTCGAGGACCCATGGATTTCTCCTTGGTCGCGGAAAAAGCCGATTGCCAACTGCACGCAATCCGAATACGGCCTCCCGGGGTGTGTACACGCCGTCCGCGCATTCAGAAGCTGAATGCTACCCAAAAGCGCAGAGGGTGTCAACGTGTACGCCATGATCTGCATCGGTTACACGGGGTTTACGCCGGGTATCGAAGGCCGAGGTATGTTAAGCTGGCCGCGTATTCGCTGCCGGGCCGGATGGGGCACATTGCCATGTTTAAACGCGCAGAGACGGGTGATGAGACGCCGCGGGGCCACGAGATTCGACTGGTTCCCGCGAGGATTTTGACGCCCGCCGGGTGGATCGTCGGCAAGATGCATGTCGCCGCGGACTGGCGGATGATCAATTTCATCAACCACGTGCCGGAATTTTTCTCGCTGGCTGACGTGATCATCGAGGGGCGGCCGAAGGTCGTGCCGCTGTTTACGCTTCATCGAGCGGCCATCCAGTTCATCGTCGTCGAGAGACCGCCGGAAAAGGAACTCGACGCGGGCCTACGCAATCAAATCGAGCACCCGGTCTCGTGCCTCTTGCAGAACGGATCGCTCTCCGGCGTCATTAGCGTGTTGCGCGGCGTGCGCCTGTCGGACCACCTCTCGCGTCACAAGGGCTTCGTGATGCTGAAGGACGCGCATTTTCATCTGCGCAATCCCTGGGAAAACCGGGTCATCGATCACCGCGAGCCGCTGGTGCTGCTGAATCCGCAAGCAGTCGTGGGCGTCTCTGAGTCGGCGGAGGACGCGGGCTGATGCGAGCGGTCGCGGGATTCGCATTGTGTCTGTGCGCCGTGATCGTGATGTCGGCGTCGGGATGTCGGCGGGCCCCTGCGCCTGCCGCCGACAGATCCATGCCGCGTCAGGAAGTGATCGTGTTCGCCGCGTCGAGCGCGGTGACGGGGTTGGGCCAGTTGGCGGCGCAATTTGAGACTGAACACAAGGTGCGTGTGCTCGTGAGTTACGGGTCGTCGGCCGCGCTCGCACAGCAAATTCAGAACGGCGCGCCGGCGGATGTGTTCATTTCAGCAGATCCGGCTTGGGCCGCGACGCTGGAGGGGGACGGGCGCGTCGCGCGGCGGGTGGACTTTCTCGGGAACAGCCTCGTGTTGGTGGTGTCGGCGACTACGGCGGACACGGTGAAGCGGCCGGAAGACCTGACGAGCGACGCGGTCAAACGCCTGGCGATCGGCGATCCGGCGTCGGTGCCGGCCGGGAAATTCGCGAAGGAGGCGCTGGAGGCGCTCGGCCTGTGGGACCGGGTCAAGGCGAAGGTGGCGCCGGCGATGGACGCGCGCCATGCGCTTATGTACGTCGAGCGCGGGGAGGCGGAGGCGGGCATCGTGTATGCCACGGACGCCAAGAACAGCCGCGCCGTGCGGGTCGTGGCGGCGCTCGACGGGTCTCTCAAGTCGCCGATCCGATATACGCTCGTGCTTGTGAAACGCGACGGGGCGAGTGCAAAGGCGGAAGAGTGTTTCGACTTCTTGTTGTCGGACGAGGCGATGCGGGGCTTTGAGGCGGCGGGTTTCCTGCGTGCGCCCGCGCCGGGCAAGTGAGCTATAGCGGATGGGTTTCACGGCGGCGGAACTCGATGCGATCGCCATCAGCGCGAAGGTGTCCGCCGTCGCGGTCGCTTGCGGCCTTCCGCCGGCGATTTTCTTGGGGCGCTATCTCGCGCGGACGCGTAGCCGCGCGGCGTGGTTGATCGAGGTGGTGGTATTGCTGCCCTTGGCGCTGCCCCCGATCGTGTCGGGTTATCTTCTACTGATTCTCTTTGGACGCACCGGGCCGCTGGGCCGCGCGCTCGAGGCGGCCTTTGGCGCGCACGTGGTCTTCACGTGGATCGGCGCGGCGCTCGCCGCGGGCGTGATCGGTTTTCCGTTTATGGTGCGCGCGGCGCGGATGGGTTTCGAGTCCGTCGATCCGCGGCTCGAATCGGCCGCGCGTTCGCTTGGCGCGGGGCGGATGAGCGCCTTCGTGACCGTGAGCCTGCCGCTGGCGGGCCGGGCGATCGTCGCGGGCATGGTGCTCGCCTTTGCGAAGGCGCTCGGCGAATTCGGCGCGACCATCATCATCGCCGGAAACATCCCCGGCCAGACGCAAACGATTCCGCTGCTGCTCTTCAATTACACGCAGCAGCCGGGCGGGTTGAACGAGAGTTGGCGCCTGGTCACCGTGAGCATCGTGCTCGCCGCGGGCGCTGTGTTTGCCAGTGAATGGCTCGATCGCCGGGGACGCCGCCGTGTCGGTACTGACCTTTGAAGCGCGGCACCGCTACGCCGGCGGGTTTCTCTTCGATGTCCGCTTCGAGACGAGCGCGCGGGTGACCGCCCTCTTCGGGCTCTCGGGCAGCGGAAAATCGAGCGCGGTCGAAATGATCGCTGGGTTGCGCAAGCCGGAGCGCGGCTATATTTCCGTCGGCGGCGAGTCTCTGTACGACTCGACCACCGCCCTCGATCTCGCGCCCGAAGCGCGCGGTGTCGGCATGGTGTTTCAGGACTTGCTCCTCTTTCCGCACAAGAACGTCGAGAAAAATCTGCGCTACGGCATTCGGCGCGGACGCACCGCCGGCCCCGAAGTGCAGTTCGAACGCGTGGTGGACGTGCTGGAACTGAGCGCCTTGCTCGAGCGCCCGATTCGCGCCTTGTCCGGCGGCGAGCGCCAGCGCGTGGCGCTCGGCCGCGCGCTGCTGAGCCGCCCGCACCTCTTGCTCATGGACGAGCCGCTCACCGCGCTGGATGACAGGCTGAAGCTGCGCGTGCTCGCGTACATCGAGCGCATCGTCGAGCAGTGGGCCGTGCCGATCGTCTTCGTGAGCCACGCGCAGGCCGAAGTCCGACGCCTCGCCGAACGCGTCATCGTGATCGATCGCGGACGCGTCGTCGCCGCAGGCACACCCGAAGAAGCGCTCGCCGCCCCCGGCGCGATGGCGCTCAAGAACGCGTCCGGCCCGATGAACCTCCTGCGCGTGACGCGCCTACAAGAAGAAGCAGGCCGATGGACGGGCGAGGTAGGCGATCAGCGCATCGTGTTGCCCACGCTAGAATCGCCGCCGCGCGGCGACGTCTATGTGCAGGTCTCGCCGGAGTCGGTATTGCTCAGCCGCGAAGACC
>VFKU01000556.1 GCA_009885415.1 Rhodothermota bacterium | reverse complement strand
GGCCAGCCCCGCGCGAAGGCCCTGGTCGAATACCAGGCCTCGCTGCGGCGGAGTCGTGCAGCGACGCTGGGCGTATGCCTGCCGGGGCACGGCGCACCCATCGCCGACGGCGTCGCGGCCGTCGACGAAATCCTGAAACGCCAGTCGAGGCGAAGCGACCAAGTGCGCGGGCTGCTCGCGAAAGGATTGCGCACGCCCTACGAGATCAGCCGCGCCTTGTTTCCGATGCTGGAACCGCCACATCTCCATTTGGGACTGTCGATCGCCGTCGGGCACCTCGAACTACTTGAGGAAGCCGGAGAGGTGGCAGGAGCCCATGAGGCTGGAATACTTCGATTTGAGCCAACAGGGCATTGATTGCTCCATTTCGGAACGATTGGTGTTATGGAATCGTGAAGCAACCACTTTAAGCCGGTTACAGCGAGTTCGAAGCGGCCGCGCTTGCTGTCGCCACGCGTTGGGGAAGGCCGTCCATGCGTTTTGAGGATGCCGATCTGGTAGGGCGCTGCCTGGCCGGGGACACCGACTCGTATGGGGACTTGGTACAACGCTACCAAGGCGCGGTTTTCGCGACGGCTTTTTATTACGTGGGGCGTCACGGCGCAGCGGAAGACATTGCGCAGGACGCGTTCTTGGCGGGATACCGGAGTTTGCCGCGTTTGAGGGACCCGGCGAAATTCGGACCATGGTTGAAGCAGGTGACCTGCCGGACTGCGGCGAACTGGTTACGAAAGAACGGCGAGCGGATCTCCTCGGAGACCCCCTTGCCGTATAAGCGGACGGTGGCGATCGAGGATGCGCGTGAGAGCCCCCGCGGAAGGACGGAACGTCGTGAACGGCTTGACCAAGTACAGCGGGCGATCGATACCTTGCCGGAGAGATACCGGCTGCCGGTCGTGCTGCGCTACTTGCAGGAGTTGAGTTACCAAGAGATCAGCGAGTACACAGGCGAGAGTAAAGACGAGATTCGGGGTGTGTTGCAGCGCGCGGGCCGCCAATTGCGAGACCTGCTCTCGGAAGAGGGCCCGGCGACAGGAAAGGATGCGGATTGGCATCGTGCACGCAAATAGACCACCAGATCCAGTCCTATCTGGACGGTGAACTCGCGCACTCGGATCGCGCGATCCTCGAGCAGCATCTCGCGGAATGCCCGAGTTGCGTCGAGATGCTGCGCAGACACCAGCGCGCTCATGCGAGTCTTTTCGAGGCCTATGCGCCGGCGCGCTTGCAGCGCGATCTGAGCGAATACGTCGTCTCGCACCTGCCCGAAATGGAAACCGTCTCTGCGGACATGGCGCGGCTGACCGAGCGCACCAAGCATCCCACGCCGCTGCGCGAACGCGCGTACCGACTCGTGCCGATTGCGGCCGCGGTGTTGCTGGTGGTGCTGGCGGCCTTGATTAAGGCGCGCTGGCCGGTTGCAAGCGAATCGCCCGACACCATTGGTTTGGTGGCCTCGGCCCAGGGCGCGGTCCATCGCATCGCGGGGGACACCGGGGCCCGCTCGCGTGCGCGCGAGCGGGTGTGGGCCGAACGCGGCGATCGTTTTGAGACTGCGCCCGATGCGCAGGCGGCCGTGTTGTTGTTGGGCCCGACAGAATTGCGCATGGCGGCGGACACGGCGGTGGTGATCGACGGTGAACGCAAAATCACGCTCGAAAGAGGCCGCGTGTTTCTCGATGTGGCGCATAGCCAGCGCCTTTTCAAAGTGACGACGCCGATGGGCGAGGTGACGGTGTTCGGCACGCGCTTCGACGTGACGGCCGACGCATTGCGGACGACGGTGATCGTCCAAGAGGGCGAAGTACAACTGAGCCACCACGACAACCCGCGATTGTTCCGCATGATCAAGCGCGACCAGCGGGCGTTTGTCGAGCAGGGTCACGGCGACCTTCCGGTGGAGTCCGTCGACGCGCGAATCGAGTGCGCCTGGGCGGATTCGATCGAGGCCTCCGCGCCGGTCCGTGAATTTTTCGCGCAGCGCTTGCAACCCGGCCGTGAGACGGAGCAGGTTTCCGGGGAAGGCGGCTTTTTTCTACAGACCAACGGCAAGCCGCTTCAGACCTTGATCATTACCTGGGCCGAGACTTCGCCCTTCGTGAGCTACGGGGATGCCGACGTGTTCGTGTACGCGCCGGACAACACCGCCGTGTTCCGCAGCCACATTTCGGGGACCACTTTTGGCGACCCGCGAATGCATGAAATCGAACTGCCCAACACGGGAGACACCCAGTCGACGTATCCGACCGTGTTTGTGAAAATCGTCCCCCTAGGCGGCCCGGAGAGCGGGCGCGCCGTTATTCAGTCGGTTTCGGGGCGAATCGGAAAGGAGGGCCGCTAGACTCGCGTAAGACAGCGCTGTTCACGAGGTGGGCTTGTGAGACAAACGTAACGCTTGATGTCTATCTCAAGTCACTCCTTCCCCAAGGGTAAGTGTAATCAAGTGGCGTTTCACGAGCCTACCTCCTGACCAGCCTGAAGTTCGCAGCGACGGGCCGGCCGAGCGAAGAAGTAAAGTGGTGGAAGAAAAATGGGCACCAAAGCGTCGGGGAGCTTTGGTGCCCGTAGATCAAAGTTGAGCCTGACCAAGGGTTTCGCAACCCGATGATTGGGCCCAACCCAGCGCGCGCAGTGTAACATCGGAAGGTAATCCCCGCAAGGGCGAATCGGGCCCCTTCAAGAAATTGGAGGGGCCCGCCGAATTTCTGGACTTTCACCTTATTGTTTTGTCATCGCAGAGTGACGGGTTTTGTCTCTTAACCGCCCACCTGCTAGGCTCTTAGAGCGCCGGGCAATCGTGTCCCGGCATCCTCGTGTCTAACATCTCTAGAGCGGAACCCATGCGTCTACAAAAATTCTTGCTCCTTTTTTCCGTGATGATTTCGCAGGCCCTTGCAGGGCGGCCTGCCACCGCCGAAGCCACCAATCCCTCGCGCGACCTCCTCGCGGAGGCGGTGCGCGTGGTCAAGCCGGCGCTCGTGCGCATCCATGTCGTCACGACGGCTTACCGGGACGGCCGGGAGTTGAAGTTCCAGTCCTCCGGCAGCGGCGCGATCATCTCGCCCGAGGGCTACGTGATCACAAACCACCACGTGGCGGGCCATTCGAAGCGAATCCTCTGCACCCTGGCGGACAAGAGCGAGGTCGAAGCGGAGCTGATCGGGACCGACGCGATGACCGATATCGCCGTGATCAAGCTCGCCAAGCGCGCCGCAGGGCCCTACCCGAGCGTCAATTTCAGTGATTCCGACGCGCTACAGGTGGGCGACAATGTTCTTGCAATGGGCAGTCCGCTGTCGCTGTCACAGTCCGTCACTTCAGGCATCGTGAGCAACACGGAAATGGTCATGCCCAAGCGGATGGGTTTTGGGAATTTTGAGTTGGACGGCGAAGACGTCGGTACGCTGGTGAAGTGGATCGCGCACGACGCGGTGATTTATCCCGGAAATTCTGGCGGACCCTTGGTGAATTTGCGCGGCGAGATCGTGGGCATCAACGAGATCAGCCTCGGTCTCGGCGGCGCGATTCCCGGCAACCTCGCGAAGAAATCCGCTGAGGAATTGATCAAGAGCGGGGAAGTCCAGCGGAGTTGGCTGGGCCTGACCGCGCAGCCGCTGCTCAAGCACGACGGCGAAGTTCCCGGCGTGTTGATCGCCGGCGCGATGGAAGGCTCTCCGGCGGACAAGGCCGGCCTCAAATCCGGCGATATCATGATCCAACTCAATGGCGTGAACACAGCCGTTCGCTACGACGAGGAGTTGCCGGAATTCAACCGGCTCATTGCCAATCTTCCGCTGGGCAAGGAAGTTGAGTCGATTGTCCTGCGCGATGGCAAAGAAGTGAAGCTGACAATGACAACGACGCTGCGCGAGCCGCGCGAGCCCAAGGAGCGCGAGTTCAAAGAGTGGGGCCTGACGGGGCAAAACCTCTCTTTCGTGATGGCGAAGGAACTCAAGCG
>VFKU01000572.1 GCA_009885415.1 Rhodothermota bacterium | reverse complement strand
TCGCCGTCGCCGTCGCCGCCGGACGACACGTCGAGGTTGGACTCGAGGAAAGTCGCCGGGGTACCCGAACCCGGGGAGATGCCTGCGACTCCGGCGGTGGCATCGACGTTGAGATAGGTGATGCGGATCGTGCCATTGAAAAACATCTCAATCTGGAAGTTATTGGTATTTGCAACGCCCCATTCGGGCACGTTGGTGTAAGTGACCGCGGCGCGATCGGGCAATTGTTGTGTCCGGATCGTGCCGCCCTCTTCCGGGTTTAGGTCGGTAATCAGGGCGGAAATCCCCGGCAGCGAGAAATGGTTGAAGTAGTCTGGGATGTAGTCCGTACTGCCGCCGCCGAAAGATATCCGGCCGTTGCTGGCGACATAAATCGTGTTGTAGAGAGCGCCGAAGAGACCCACTTGCGCGCCGCCGGTGAGCGCCACGGCGACGAAGGAGTCGTCGGTGAGAGTCAGCAGCGTGCCGGTGGCGGGATTGGTCGGGAATGCCGCTGCAGGTTGCGTGCACAGGATGTAGCCCGCTGATCCGCGCGGTGTGAAGGTCAATGTTCGATTGTCGAGATCGACGAGATCGTTTCCGGCGCCGGTGAAGAGTTCAGTCGGGGAAGATTGGACGAGTCCGGCCTGCGCCGGCCCGAAGGCGGGGAAGGAGCGATCGATTGCGCCGTGGTAGGCCCAGATGCTGTAGTAATAGTTGCCGCCGAGCGTCAGCGAGGTGTCTACGAAGCTCGTGCCGGCGCCTTGGTAAATCAGGGTGCCGGCCGAATTCGGGTCTTGTGGAAATCCGGCGGTGCCGCGGCGGATGCGCACTTCGGTGAAGTCCGGGGCGAGCGGATTACTCCAGGTGAGATCGACCCGCGCGACGCCAGTGTGCGTTTCGGCCTGAAAACCGGTCACACCTTCGAAGGTCCGAATCTCGACGGCGCGGCTCGCATTTTCCACGCTGGCCTTCTCCCCGGCGGTGAAGCCGAGATTGATCGCCGCTTGGGTGAGCATCGCGTAGAAGTCGGCATAGTCCGAGGCGGCGTTGAGCAGATTGGCCTGGCATTCGTAGATGAGGTCGGCGGTACGCGGGATCCCCAGCGGGCTCACGGTGTATCCGTTGAAGGTGTCGCCATCGGAGAGCAGATACGCTAACTTATTGCTGACGCCGCTGTTGCTGTGCACGCCCCCGTTGTCGCCGCCCCCGGTATAAAAATTTGGGCTGCCCATCCGGTCGGGATCGCCGAAGGCCGTTGGGTCTTGCATGTCTCGAATCGCGCCGATGCCGGGGATGTCCTCGCCCATCAACCAGCGCACCTCTGGGGTATCGGTGCCGGCGCCGTTGCCGAGGTCGACCCATTCTCCCCACATGTCGGAGAAGGACTCGTTCATCGCGCCGGACTGGTTTTGGTAAACGAGGCCGGACTCGTACTGCGTGACGCCGTGGGTCAGCTCGTGCGAGACGACGTCGTCGACGGTGAATCCGTCGCCAAACCACATGCGGCTGCCGTCCCAGAAGGCATTCGGGAAGGGGCAGGGCGCGCCTGTCGGGCATAGGCGCACGGTGGCGCTCAGGATCATACCCGCGTTGTTGATGCTGTCCCGGCCGTGTTCGTTGAAGTAAAAGTTGTAGGTGTCCCCGTAGAAGCGGTAGGCGCTGTCCACATCGGGAATCCCCGCAGCCGCCCCTCCTTCGGAACGCATCAAGAATCCTATTGAATCGGTGTGTTCCGCCGAGTAAATTTTTCGGTTGAGCGCTTCGTGAATCAGGGAGTAATGCGAAACGATCTTGCCGATCCTGGCATCCACAAAAACGGACTCTTTGAGCGGCAGGCCGGGGTCGGCGACTTCCAAATGCCAGGCGAGAACCGGACGGCCGTCGTTTCCAATAACCTGCGGATCGTAAATGAGCAATTCCGGGGCGGTCGTTTCTACACCGGAGACGTTGAACGTGGATTGCGCCCAGGCCGCGGCCCGGGTTTGGGCGTCGGCTGCGCTGAGCGCGGGCGTGGTCGAAATTGAGCCCTGGTCGAGGGCGGAGAAGTCGCGCATGATGTCGCTCAGCACCGTCTCGACGTTGGCACCGCGGACTTGGATCGTGACCTCCGCGCCGAAGACAGGAAGCCCGTCGTACTTCTGTTGCAGCTTGACGTAGCTGCGTCCCTGAATCTGACCAAGGGTTACGCGCTTCGTGTCGAAACTCACCTGCGGGCTGCCGTCGTAGAACCAGCGCGCCTGCGCGCGAAGAAAGGTCTGGGCGGTCGCCTCGGGCAGGCCGGGCTGTGCGAGTCCGGCGCTGAAGGGCGCGCCTTCGGGCGCACCGGCGGAACGCAAGAAACCATCGGGAGAAAATTGGAGCCGCGGGGAATCGGCAGTGCGCGCGGTGGGACCCTGGGTCCAGAACGGCACGCGGGAGTTGCTCTGCTGTGCGCGAATCGGCGGGAGGATTGCAAATATGATCGCCAGCGCAAGCGCGAACAGCACAAGGCAGCGCATCCATCGTTTCATCAGGAGAACTTTCCACCGCGCGAGGGCGTGAGGCATCAAAATGTACGTCATCACGTAAACGCGGTTATATAGCAGCGACGCATCCTGACACAGTTATCTCAATAAAGCAAGCGAATTTCGTCGCAGAGAGGTCTTACTGGTAATGTTTAATATCTCAGGGGGCACTCCCCCGCTGTCACCGGGTGGCGCTTCGGCGTTCAGAGGAGGCGCTATAGAGGGCTATGTCACGCCAGCGCGGATTTTGCTCCGGTGCGCGCGAAGCTTGCAAAAATCTTCTCGGCGTCGCGCACCATTTCTTCGACGATCTGGGCTGCGGGCTTAATGTCGCGGATGAGTCCGACGCCTTGTCCAGCGGCGTTGGGCTGGATGTCGGACCGGCCTTCGACGGCGTTCAGCACGGGGCTGACCAGTGCGCCTTGCAGCGGCATGGGCAGCGGCTCGACGCCGCCCTTTTCCCACTGCTCGGTCCACGCGTTCTTGATCATGCGCGCGGGCTTGCCGGTGTAGGAGCGGGAGCGGATGGTCGATTCCTCGTTTGCCGCGACGATCGCTTCCTTTTTCCACTGCGGGATTGAGGCTTCGGGCGTGGCGAGGAAGCGGGTGCCGACCCAGACGGCCTGACATCCGAAGACGAGCGCGGCTGCGAGGCCGCGGCCGTCGCTGATGCTTCCGGCGGCGACGACAGGCATGGGCGCGATAGCATCAACCACTTGCGGCAGGAGCGCGAAGGTGCCCACGAGGCCGGTGTGCCCCCCGCCCTCGGAGCCTTGCGCGATCACGGCGTCCACGCCGGCCGCGGCCACGCGCCGGGCGTTCTTTACGTTGCCGACGACGCCCATGACTTTCATGCCCTGCGCACGCGCGCGCTCGATCATGAATCCCGGGCTGCCGAGTCCGGACACGAAGACCGGGATCTTTTCTTCAAAGAGCACTTCGATTTGTTCTAGCGCGCCGGTGCCGAGCACGTGGTGGTCGCCGTCGCTGAGTTGCGCCACGTTGAACATCTTGCGCAGTTTCTCGCGGTACTCGCGATGCGCCAGCGGGATTTGGTCCAGGAGATCCTGGTTGGTCACCATTTCGAGCGAGACGTTGGGCGGCAGGAGGAGATCGACGCCGAAGGGGCGATCGGTCCCGCGCCGCACTGCGCGGATTTTCTCGCGCAGCTCGTCGGGGCTGTCCATCGTACAGCCCATGACGCCGAGGCCGCCCGCGTTCGACACCGCGATAGCGAGATCGACTCCTGCGGCCTCGGCCATACCGGCGGTGATGATCGGCACTTCGATGCCGAGGATGTCGCACAAAGGGGTCTTCAATCGAGAGAACATGTTAGGGCTCCTTGATAGCGAGAGTTTTCGCAGTCGAGTTATCTTATCGCTTTTCCGGCCAAATCCAACAGCACGGAATTGGTGACGGAATTGCCGAAGGTTTCGAAGCGATCCAAGGTCCACAGGACCTTGCGCGTTTTGCGATCGATCTCGATTAACAGCGGTTGGCCCGGGCCGGCATGACAGTTCCCCAAGACCAAATTTCCATTGGGCAATACGTCGAGCGTGGTCACCCAGGCGAGGACAATTTTCGGGAGGTCTTTCTGGTGGAGTTCCCACACGATCTCTTTTGCCAGGGTCACTTCGAGGACACTGTGACCGTTGCCGGTGCCGATGAGCGTGTTGCCGTTCTCCAGGCGGATCGCGGAGAAGACCTGGTTGCCGAAGGCCTCCGGCCCGTGGCCGTCCTTCCGTTCTTGACCGAAAAGTGGCACGGGGTACTCCCACACGACCGCGCCGGTCTTTCCGTCATACTCGCGCACGGCACCATCGCCCTCGTGGCTGACGAGGTAGTTTCCGCTGGCGATTTTCCGCGCGAGCCGGGTGTCGCGGTGCACCATGGGTTTATCAAGCTTGAGCTTCACTTCTTTTAGCAGCGTGCCGTCGCGATCGATCTCGATGATTCGGCCCGGGCCGGACTCGGCGATCATCACGCGCCCGCCTTCGAGCGGTTGGATGGCATGGATCTCGACGGGCTTGCCG
>VFKU01000570.1 GCA_009885415.1 Rhodothermota bacterium | reverse complement strand
CTCGCCGGCAAGGTCTTCCGGGCGGTAGCCCAACATACGGACCAGCGCATCGTTTGCGTATAAGAAGTCCTTCTCGTCCGTCATGGCGATGCCCACCAGCGCGCTGTTGGCCACCTGACGAAACTTCGCCTCGCTCTTGCGCAGCGCGTGCTCAATCGCCTTGCGCTGCGTAATATCGACCACACTCCCTACGTAGCCAACAATGTTTCCGTGTTCATCCATCTCGGGGCGGCATTCGCCGAGTACGCTGAGATGAGTGCCGTCCGCCAGAACGCTCCGATACTCAATCTGGGAGACCACCTTATCGCGAAAAAAATTGCGCCAATACTTGTAAACGCGTTCGCGATCCTCCGGATGAACACTCGACAGCCACGCCATCCCGTCGGACGGCGTCTCGCTGAGACCCGTCAAACGCATCGCAGCGTCATTGACGTAGGTCACTTTCCCATTGGGGTCGAGTGCGAACAGTCCTACCGGAGACGCGCGCAATACGGATTGCAGTCGGGAGGCGAGGTCGCCCCGCTCGGCCAGATCGCTGGACACGGCGAAAATTCCTTCGGGATCATTCGGGCGTAGCCACGGCCGCTATCCGGGTCCTCCCCCCGGCATAGCGCGCGCCCCGACCACGACGATGCTCCAACCCATGCCGTCACGTCCGAAGCGCCTAACGCCTTTCCGCATCATGCCTCAGCCCCGCCAGATGGCGCAACTTGTCCGGGTTACGAACTATGTAAATGCATGAAATGCCATTACTGGTGCAGTCAAATGAGAAGGCCGCGTAGGGCGCGTCCCCCGAGAAAGCAATCGCGCCCGGCCGCCCGTTGAGCGACACCAGCCGGAACGAGCCGTCCTTCGCCGGAAAACGCTGCGTCACCCCAATGAAAAAACGCGCCACCTTGTCCGCGCCCAGAATCGTCCGTTGCGCCGCCGCCACCTTGCCGCCGTGATCGGAGTACACCGCCGCGTTTTCCGCCAGCACCCCGACCAGCGCCTCGTAATTCCCCGACGCCGTCGCCTCGACAAACTGCGCGAGCAAGCGCTCCTGCTCCGCCGCCGACGCCGCAAACCGTTGCTCACGCATTTCCAGCCGCCCGCGCGCCCGGCTCACCATCTGCCGGCAGTTCGCCTCCGACTTCTCCAACACCTGCGACAACTCGGCATACTCGTAGCCAAAAACTTCCCGCAACAAAAACGCCGCCCGTTCCGGCGGCGATAAGCTCTCCAGCAACACCAAAAATGCTGTCGACAACGAATCCGCCAGCTCAGCCGACTCCCGCGGG
>VFKU01000049.1 GCA_009885415.1 Rhodothermota bacterium | reverse complement strand
GACTACAAGCTGCCCATGCGGCAAGTTCTCGACCGCGCAGGCTGCTTGCGCGCGATCACCTTTGGCGAGCCGGGTTGGGAAAGCGCCGATCCCGTCGCGGCAAATGCCGTCTTCGCCCAAGTGCAGGGCAAGTATTCCAAGCAGGCGCAAAAGACGATCATGGAGATCGCTGAGGCGACGCCGGGCGTCATCGCAGCGCCGAAGAAAGACATCGTCCACTCGGTGAAATTTTTCGAGAAAGGCGATCGCCCGCTTGAACTGATCCCTGCGCGCCAGTGGTACACGCGGATCATGGACAAGAAGGACGCGCTGGTCGAGCAAGGCCGGAAAATCCAGTGGCACCCAGAGTACATGAGCAAACGCTACGAGCACTGGGTCGAAGGGCTCAATCAGGATTGGTGCCTGAGCCGCCAGCGTTATTTCGGCGTGCCGATTCCGGTGTGGTATGCGGTGGACGCGAATGGCGAGGTGCACTACGACCAGCGCATCGTGCCTACGACGGAGCAATTGCCGGTGGACCCGCTTTCGGATGCGCCGGCGGGCTATCGCGAAGATCAGCGCGGCCAGCCGGGCGGTTTCATCGGCGACCCGGACGTTTTCGACACATGGGCGACGAGTTCGCTGACGCCGCAGATCGCGAGCGGCTGGATCGACGCGCCGGAGCGGCACAAGAAACTTTTCCCGGCGGACATCCGTCCGCAGGCGCACGAGATCATCCGCACCTGGGCCTTCTACACGATCGTGAAGGCCTACCTGCACGATCGCGAGATTCCGTGGAAAAACGTCGTGCTCAGCGGATGGATCCTCGATCCCGAGCGCAAGAAAATGTCGAAGAGTCAGGGCAACGTGATTACGCCCGAGCCGCTGATCACCCAATTCGGCGCGGACGCCGTCCGCTATTGGGCGGGCCGCGCGCGCCTCGGCGTGGACACCGCGCTCGATGAGCAGGTGTTCAAGGTCGGCAGGCGGCTCTGCACGAAACTTTTCAACGCCAGCAAATTCGTCATCGAACGCTTCTCCGGCATCGACCCGGCGGACTTTAAGCCGGAGCAGGTCGTCTGCGAGACCGACCGCGCGGCGATTGCGCAGCTCCGCCCGCTCATCCGCCGCGCGACGGCGGCCTTCGACGAATTCGAGTACGCGCAGGCGCTGCAACTGACTGAAGAATTTTTCTGGGCGACGTTTTGCGACAACTACATCGAGCTCGCCAAACCCCGGACCTATGACGAAACTCTCACCGAGGGCCGGCTCTCCGCGGCGACGACGCTGCGTCTACTGCACCGCGCGCTGGTGCGGATGCTCGCGCCGTTTTTACCCTTCCTCACGGAAGAAATCTGGCACTGGACCTACGCCTGGGACCCCGGCATGCACGCCTCCGTCCATCGCAGCCCCTGGCCCACGCTCGATGAATTCGCGGCGATCCCCGAGCCCAAGAGCGCGCGCACCTGGCCGCTCACGCT
>VFKU01000904.1 GCA_009885415.1 Rhodothermota bacterium | reverse complement strand
GAACTGACGGCCGCGAACGAGCGCCGGCTTCTTGAGCTTCGGGAAACGGTCGACGTCAAGCTGCGGGAGGTCAAGGAGGACGCGCAGAAGGGACGCGAGGAAACCGCTGCGGCGCAGAAGCGCTTCGTCGATTCCCTCGGAGAGCGATTCGGGGAGATCCGCCTCACGGTCGAGACTCGGCTCGACAGCATCCAGAAGGACACCGCGGAAAAGCTGGAGAAAATGCGCGCTACCGTCGACGAGAAGCTACACGAGACGCTCGAAAAGCGGCTCGGCGAATCGTTCAAGCAGGTGGCCGACCGTCTCGAACAGGTGCACAAGGGACTGGGCGAAATGCAGACGCTTGCTGCGGGTGTCGGTGATCTCAAGCGTGTCCTGACCAACGTAAAAACACGAGGCACCTGGGGTGAAGTCCAGTTGGGCATGCTGCTTGAGCAGGTCCTGACGCGCGAGCAATACGAGAAGAACGTGGCGACAAAGCCCGGATCCCGGGACCGTGTGGAGTTTGCGATTCGGTTGCCGGGGCAGGGCGGAGACGCGCCAGTCTGGCTGCCGGTGGACTCCAAGTTTCCCGTCGAGGACTATGACCGGCTGGTGCATGCCGCCGAACGCGCCGATCCGGTGGCGGTCGAGGAAGCGGCCAAAGCGCTGGAGACGCGGTTGCGCAATGAGGCCCGCTCGATTCGAGACAAGTACGTCGATCCGCCGGCGACCACCGATTTCGCGATTCTTTACCTTCCGACGGAGGGGCTCTTCGCTGAGGCCCTGCGCCGCCCGGGGCTCTCCGAAGCCCTGCAACGTGAATACCGCGTGACGATTGCCGGACCGACGACGCTATCGGCGATGCTGAACAGTTTGCAGATGGGTTTTCGCACGCTCGCGATCGAAAAGCGATCGAGCGAAGTCTGGTTGGTGCTCGGTGCGGTAAAGACGGAGTTCGGGAGGTTCGGCGAGGTGTTGGCCGCTACCAAGCGCCAACTGCAGAGTGTTACCAATTCCATCGATGCGGCTGAAGTACGCACGCGTGCGATGGAGAAGCGGCTGAAAGGCGTCGAGGCCCTGCCTGAAACCGATGCCCAGCGGCTTATCGGTTCCGCCGAGGACGATTCGCCGGCGCTGCCGAGGCCCGGCATCGAATAGTGGCGCCCGACCTGGATCGTCCTTGAGGCTCGTCGACGCCGCGCTGTCCGGGCCGCCAAAGACGCCGGAAGCCACCATCGCGCGCAGCGCCTTCATCGTCGGCAATGTCGGCAAACTGGGCGGCGAACTGCTGAATGCACTGCTGGAGAGCCCGCTGTATTCGCGGGTTGCCGTCGCCGTTCGTACTCCGGTGCGAGTGGTGCTGCCGAAGCTCGAGACGGTCGTGATGCCGGCG
>VFKU01000221.1 GCA_009885415.1 Rhodothermota bacterium | reverse complement strand
GGTGGAGGGGCGGCCGATGCCTTCTTCTTCGAGGCGCTTGATCAGCGAGGCCTCGGTGTAACGGGCGGACGGCTCGGTCTCGTGCGACTCGGCTTCGATGCCGGCGAGTTGGATCGCCTCGCCCTTGCCGACCTTCTGGCCTTCTTTCACGGGCGGCAACTCGGTGTCCTTTTGCGAGACGTCCGCCACGCGCAGGTAGCCTGGAAATACCACCACGGAGCCGTTGGCGCGAAGGACTGCCTTTTCGCCAGCGGCCATCGCTTCGAATTCGACGCGCGTCTTGAGCATTTGGGCGTCGGTCATCTGCGAGGCGATGGTGCGGTTCCAGATGATTCGGTAGAGCGCCATCTCGTCTTCGTTGAGTTGGCCTTTGAAACTGTCGGGCGTGCGCGAGAGGTGCGTCGGCCGAATGGCCTCGTGCGCCTCTTGCGCGTTCTTTTGTTTTGTCGAATAGAAGCGGAATCCGTCGTGGTACTTCTCGCCGTACTTCGACTGGATGACCTTTTCCGCTTCCGCGAGCGCCTTGGTGCTGAGCGTGAGCGAGTCGGTACGCATGTAGGTGATGACGCCTTCGCGCTCGCCGCCGAAGTCGACGCCTTCGTAGAGCTTCTGCGCGACTTGCATGGTTTTGCGCGGCGAGAAGCCGAGAATCGCGCTGCCGGCTTGTTGCAGCGTGGAGGTCATGAAGGGCGGATAGGGGCGCTGGCGCGTGTCTTTCTGCTCGACGAGCGACACCGTCCAGGGCAGTGCCTTTTCGAGGGCGCCCGCGAGCTGTGCGGCCTTTGGCTTATCCAGCCAGACGACTTCTTGTGCCTTCTTGCCGCTTTGAATGAGCTGGCCGGTCTCGGGATCGAAATCTTTGCCTTCCACCAGCCGTTTGCCGCCGAGTTCGACGAGTCTCGCGTCGAATTTGGAGTCGCCACCGGCGAGGTGCGCCTCGATGGTGTAGTACTCGGCCATGCGGAAACGCCGGCGATCTTCTTCACGCTCGACGACGAGGCGGACGG
>VFKU01000633.1 GCA_009885415.1 Rhodothermota bacterium | reverse complement strand
CGGGTGCCGCCTTCATCCAGACCAGCCTGTGGAAGAACGATTACACGCTCTTCAAATACACTGTCGCGCGCGCCGGGGAGCGCCCAGGCCCGTTACTTTCTCGGCTCCGAATACGTGAAGCGCGGGGATATGAAAAACGCCGAGGAGCAATTCCGCGCGGCGATCGAATGTAAACTGCTGATGCCCGAGGCCTTCAACAACCTCGGCGTGATCGAGTTGCGTCGCGGCGACTACGCGCAGAGCGCCGAACATTTCGGGCGCGCGGTGCAGCTCGAGGACTCGAAGCCGGAGTGGCTGGTGAATCTCGGCGTCGCGCTATTTAACTTGGGCCGCCGCGCCGAGGCCGAAGCCCTGGCGGCGCGAGCGCTGCAAATCGAACCCGGGCACTCCCGCGCTATCGAGTTGCAGGCGGCCTGCCGCGCGGCGGTGGCGAAACCCTAAAGCGGTTTAGGAAAAACTGTAGCCGAGCAAAAACGGTCCGGATAGCAGCTACAGTTTTTCTTAAACTGCTCTAGTGCGGGACACTTAGCGGAAGCCGGTGTGCGCATGGGCATGATGTCTTGAGAGATCGGTATCAATTCCAGGTGACTGGGGACACGAGGAGCCGAATTGAGCAACATAATAGTTCGTCGCGCGCAGGTATCCGATCTTGAAGACTTAGCTACCTTGTTCGACGGCTACCGTCAGTTCTACGAGCAGGCAAGCGACCTGAGCGCTGCCCGCGAATTCCTCCGCCTGCGCTTCGCGCGCGACGAGAGTGTGATCTTCATCGCGCACGATGGCTGGCGGGCGGTGGGATTCACGCAACTCTATCCCAGCTTCTCATCCGTCTCGATGGGCCCGATTTTCGTGTTGAACGATCTCTTCGTCGCGCCCGAGGCGCGGAAGAAGGGGATAGGACGCCTATTGTTGGAAGCTGCAGCGGCGCACGCGAAGGCCACGGGAGCAATTCGTCTCACTCTGACCACCGCCACGACGAACACGACGGCGCAGGTCCTCTACGAAAGCACAGGCTGGAAGCGCGACACTAAATTCTTCACCTACAACTTGGCCCTCAAATAGGAAGACACCACCTTGGACTGCGGCAGCGGGAGCTGCCGCTTTACCAAGCCCAGCAAAGCTGGGCGGCATCGCACCGAAGTCTCCACTTTTCTCCTCCATCGCGCCGTTGAAGCGGCGTGTCGCGCTGTGCTACCGTTTCCCTTCGTCCGCATCCCCCTAAGTCCTTGTCCAGTGGTTGTTTTCGGCCCTCCGGGCGAGTGGCGGAATTGGCAGACGCGCTGGACTTAGGATCCAGTTCCGAAAGGAGTGGGGGT
>VFKU01000893.1 GCA_009885415.1 Rhodothermota bacterium | reverse complement strand
TCTCGATCGAGGGGCTCGACATGCTCGTGCCGGTGCTCGACGAGGTGATCGGCGAGGCGGCGGAAGGCGACATCCGCAGCGTCATCATCGGCATGGCGCACCGCGGGCGGCTGAACGTGCTCGCGAACATCATGGGCAAGGACCCCGCGCAGATTTTCCGCGAGTACGAGGACAAGGATCCGGAGTCCTTCCTCGGCGGCGGGGACGTGAAGTATCACCTCGGCTACCACTCGGAGTGGGAGACCAATCAGGGCAAGAAAATCCACCTCGCGCTGTGCTTCAATCCGAGTCACCTTGAATATGTAAATCCTGTCGTACTTGGACGGGTACGCTCCTGGCAGGATCGTAAGGGTGACGATCGGCACGAGCACGGCCTGGCGATTTTGATCCACGGCGACTCGGCCTTCGCCGGCGAGGGCATCATCCAGGAGACACTGAACCTCAGCCGGCTCGACGCCTACGCGATCGGCGGGACGCTGCACATCGTGGTGAACAACCAGATCGGCTTTACGACGACGCCGGTACAGTACAGCTCGACGCACTACTGCACGGACGTGGCGCGGATGCTGATGAGTCCGATTTTTCACGTGGACGGCGAAGACCCGGAGGCGGTCGCGCAGGTGGTGAATCTCGCGATGGAATTTCGCAAACAGTTCAAGCGCGACGTGGTCATCGACATGTATTGCTACCGCAAACGCGGGCACAACGAGGGCGACGAGCCGGCCTTTACGCAGCCGCTGCTGTATCGCGAAATCGCACAGCGGCGCTCGGTGCGTGAGTATTATCTTGATCGACTGGTGAAGACCGGCGGCGTAAACACGGAAGACGGCCAACGCATCGCGCTCGAACGCCAGGAACGCCTCGAAACCGCGCTCGCCGAGGCGCGCGCAAAACCACAGGTGCGCCCCGCGTCTGTCTTGCGCGGGCTATGGGCCAATTACCGCGGCGGGCCGGACAAGTCGGTGCCGGACGTCGACACGGGGGTCGAGGCCTCGCAACTGCAACTCTTGTTGCGCGGGCTTTGCGCGGTGCCGGCCGGGTTCAAGATTCATCCCAAACTCGAGAAATTCATCGAGCAACGGCTCGAAATGGCGGCCGGATCGCGTCCGCTCGATTGGAGCGCGGCCGAAGCGCTCGCCTTTGCGTCGCTGGCGACAGAAGGCGCGCGCGTGCGCATGACGGGGCAGGATTGCGAGCGCGGGACCTTTAGCCATCGCCACGCGATGTTCCACGACTACGAGAACGGCCAGCGCCACATGCCGCTTCAACATCTCGCGCCGGACCAGGCACCGGTCACGATTGCGAACAGTCCGCTCTGCGAAGCGGGAGTGCTCGGCTTTGAATATGGATACAGCGTGGCCTGTCCCGACGGCCTCGTGATGTGGGAAGCGCAATTCGGCGACTTCGCGAATTGCGCGCAGGTGATCATCGACCAATTCATCTCGGCCGCCGAAGACAAATGGCGCAGCCTAAGCGGCATCACGATGTTGCTGCCGCACGGCTTCGAAGGCATGGGGCCGGAGCACTCGAGCGCGCGCGTCGAGCGTTTCCTCTCGCTCGCCGCCGAGGACAATTTCCAGATTTGCATTCCTTCGACCCCGGCGCAGATGTTCCACCTGCTGCGGCGGCAGGTGCGCCGCCCCTGGCGCAAGCCGTTGGTGGTGATGACGCCGAAAAGCCTCTTGCGCCGCGCGGAGGCCGTCTCGACGCTCGATGAGCTCGCCGCGGGACGCTTCCAGCGGATCATCCCGGATGCGAGCGATCGCGTGCGGGGCATCAAGCGCATTCTCTTGTGCGCCGGAAAAATTTACTTCGACCTCGAAGCCGAGCGCCAGGCGACACAGCGCGAGGACGTGGCGATTATTCGCATCGAACAGCTCTATCCGTTGCACCCCGCCGATCTCAACGCAGTGCTCGAAAAATACGAGACGGACACGCCGGCCTTGTGGGTACAGGAAGAGCCGGAGAACATGGGCGCGTGGCGGCGCATGAAGGGCAAGTTCGGCGAGCGGCTTTTCGGCCGCTTCCCCTTCACCGTCGCGAGCCGGCCGGCCTCCGCGAGCCCGGCGATCGGCTCGGCCCACGGCCACAAGAACGAACAAAAATCCATCCTGTCCGTGGCCTTCGGGACCCAGCGGACGTCGTGGTATTGAGCGCGATGTGCGCGCGAATGAGAGGAACATTTTGGCTATCGAACTGAAAGTCCCGCCCGTGGGCGAATCGATCACGGAGGTCGAGATCGGCGCGTGGCTCAAGCAGCCAGGCGACCGTGTCGAGAAGGACGAGCCCATCGTCGAGATCGAGTCCGACAAGGCGACGGTCGAAGTTTCCGCGCCGGTCGCGGGCACGCTGAGCACGATCCT
>VFKU01000615.1 GCA_009885415.1 Rhodothermota bacterium | reverse complement strand
GGTGCAGGCGGAGCGGCTGGGGTTGCGCGAGTGGATGCGCGAGTGGAGTCACGACGCGGAGCGCGACGTGGACGTCGTGCAGGGCTCGTGCATGTTGCTGGCGCGCGAGGACTTCGATCGGGCGGGTCGCTTCGACGAGCAATTCAGTTTTTTCCGCGAGGAGTTTGATTTGTGCCGGAGGGTGAGGCGGTTGGGGCTGCGCGTACTCTTTTTCCCAGGCGCGGAGATTGTTCATTTCGGCGGGCAGACGATGAAGACGATTCCGCTGCCGGCTTATCAGACGTTTTTCGAGAGCCGCTACAAGTATTTTGTGAAGTTTCATGGACGAGGCGCGGCGGTGGTGGTGACGATTAGTGCCTTCGCGGGGGTGATGGTGCGGCTCGCGGTTTCGCTTGCGTCGCGGGTGGTGCGTAGGGAGGCGGCGGAGGAGAAGCTGCAACTCTATCGACAGATGGCGCCGTGGTTCTTTGGCGCTGCACGGCCGTGGCGCGCGAAGTAGCCTGGCGCGAGGCGGGTCGTCGAGTGCGTGAGATTGCTTCGTCGGCCGCAAAAGGGGATTTCTGGCCCAAAGGGGACTCGCCCATCGCGGCCTCCTCGCAATGATGGGTATTTTTGGGGCGGCGATCAGTGGGTGTCGATGAATCCCAGTAGGGCGCGGATACGGCGCATTTGTTCGCTGCGGAGGAAGGCGACGCAGTCTTTCGGGAGGACGGGGGATTCGCCGCGGAGCTTGGCGGCGGTGTAGCCGGCGAACTGGACGAGGCCGCCGAGGACGATTGGCGGGGCGAGCATCCGGTTGATCGATCGCAGGAATTCGAAGAGCGGGTGGTAGCCGAGCAGGGCCTCGCGGCGGCCGAGATCGAAGAAGGACCGCAGCACGCCGCGCCCCTCGACGCCGGTGGGCCGGTGGTGGTGGACAAGAAGTTCGCTAAAGGTGTGCGTTTGCCAGCCATGCATTCGCGCCATGATTTCCGCCGCGGCGTCTTCTCCGCCGTGGCGAAGCGGGGGGTAGCCGCCGATCTGTTCGTATACCGTGCGGCGAAACATTTGTACAGCGCCCGCGACGCTGTGGCCGGTGTTGACGAATTGCGCGCGGCTGGTGAGTCCTGCGCCTTCGTGGATGAGGCCGCCGGCGATGCCCAGGCGAGGCTCGACCGTGAAGTGCGCGAGGAGTTTCTCGAAGTAGTCCGGCGCGAAGGAGACGTCCCCGTCGAGATTGCCGATGAACTCGTACTCGACTCCCGCGAGCTGTGCAAGGCCTTCGCGGATCGCCAAGACTTTGGAATTGAAATCGCGTTCCGCATCGGCGTCCCGGCGAACGAAGCGGAGAAACGGGAGCGACGCGGCGCGCTTGCGGACGATGTCGTCGGTGGCGTCGGTGGAGCCGTCGCTGACGATGACCCAGCGCTGGGGGAGAAGCGTTTGCGCTGCGACGGCGTCGATCGTCCGTCCGACGTGGTCGGCCTCGTTCCGCACTGGCGTGACCAGCGCGTATTGCGGCCGTTGGGTCATCGCGGCCTCGCGTAGGGCGAGAAAAGGAGCACGAGGAAGAGAATCATGACGCGGTCAACGTGGGCCGGCGGCGGTGCGCGAGTTCGCCGATGATGTGGAGGTAGGTCTTGCGTTGCGCTTCGAAATTGTAGATGTCGTAGAAGGCGCGGGCGTTCTTGGCCATGGCGAGGCGTTTGGCGGGGTCCGCGGCGAGTTCGACGATGACGGCGGCGAGCGCGGCGGGGTCGTCGGGCGGGATGAAGCGCACGGCGTCCTCGGTGAAGTAGCGGCGGATGGTTTTCGTCGGCGCGGCGGCGCAGGGGATGCCGAGGCGGATGTATTCGAGTACTTTGACGGGCAGCATGAGATCGGTGGCGGAGTTGAGGCGCGAGGCCATGACACCGAGGTCGGCGCCGCGGAGGCGTTCGGCGAGGGCCTCGACGGTGACGAAGCCGTCGCTGAAATGGACGCAGGAGTCGAGGCCGAGTTCGGCGGCGAGTTTGCGGAGGTCGTTGCGCTGCTCGCCGTCGCCGGTGATTTCGTAGCGGAGGCCGGGCACTTTTTCGCGGGCGAGGGCGACGGCGCGGATGACGGTGTCGACCCCGAGGCGCCAGGTGAGCGTGCCGTGGTAGACGATGCGGAAGGGGGCGT
>VFKU01000257.1 GCA_009885415.1 Rhodothermota bacterium | reverse complement strand
TGTACGCGGTGGTCGAAGTGGACCTCGTGGATTGATGGGAAGAATGGGCGGGTGGGGCGGCCGTGGGTTAGACGCGGAGAGGGGTTGGAATTGAAAAGTCTAGGGATCGCGGTGTGGTTGGTGGTGGCCTGCGGGGCAGCGTTGGGGCAGTCGTGGCAGGAGGCGGTGCGGGGCTTGCCTGTGTACGAGGCTGGGGCGCGTCGGCCGGGCGAGGACTGGCTGGTGCGGAGGCCGTCGCAGGGTGCGGGGCTCTATCGGACGGATCGCGCGGACGAGATTGTGTTGAGTAACGGGTTGTTGAGCCGGACCTTTCGGCTGGCGCCGAATGGGGCGACGGTAGGATTCGAGCAGCTCACGACGGGGGCGGCGCTGATTCGCGGGGTGAAGCCTGAGGCGGTAGTGGAGATTGACGGGGTCCGGCATGAGGTGGGTGGCCTGAAGGGCCAGGCGAATTACGCGTTTCTGCGGTCGGAGTGGATCGATGCGATGACGGCGGATCCGGCGGCGTTTCAGTTCTCCGGTTTTGACATCGGGCCAATCGAGAAGCGGATGGAATGGGCCCAAGTCCGGCGTCACGCGCCGGACGCCGTCTGGCCGCCGAAGGGCGTCCACTTGCGGATGGATTACAAGTCCACCGCGGCGGTGGCTGGTGTGCTGGTGTCGGTGCATTACGAGTTGTACGAGGGCGTGCCGGTGCTGAGCAAGTGGCTGACGGTGCTGAACGAGTCGTCGAAAGCGATCACGATCGATCATTTCACGAGCGAGATTCTCGCGGCGGTGGAGTACGGATCGAATGTTGAGGATCGCGGGCCTTATTTTCCCTCGCCCAATATCCACGTTGAGACGGACTACTCCTTTGGCGGGATGCTGCCGATCGACGCATCGCGGGAGTCGGTGCATTGGGTGGCGGATCCGGAGTACCTCTCGCAGGTGAGTTATCGGCGGAAGAACCCGTGTTTGCTGGAGGTGCGGCCGGAGCTGGGGCCGGCGGCGAAGTTGGAGCCGGGCGAGCGCTTTGAGTCTTTCCGCGCCTTTGAGTTGCCTTTTGACGGCTACGACCGCGAGCGGAACGGGTTGGCGCTGCGGCGTATGTACCGTACGATCGCGCCGTGGGTGACGGAAAATCCACTGATGTTGCACGTGCGCTATGCGGACTGGGACACGGTGCAGAACGCGATCGATCAGTGTGCGGAGGTCGGCTTCGAAATGGTGATTCTCACCTTCGGCAGCGGGTTCAACGTGGAGGACGGATCGCCGGAAAACGTAGCAAGGATGAAGAGCTACGCGGACTACGCACGCAGCAAGGGGATCGAGATTGGCGGCTATTCGTTGTTGGCTTCGCGGAAGATCGATGCGGCGAACGATGTGGTGATGCCCGCGGGCGAAACGCCGACCTTCGGGAACTCGCCGTGCCTGGAGAGCGAGTGGGGCCGCGCATACTTCGACAAGTTGTATCGATTCTATGAATCGACCGGTTTTTCGCTGCTCGAACATGATGGGTCGTATCCTGGGGACGCGTGCATCTCGACGACGCATCCGGGGCACACGGGCTATGAGGACTCGCGGTGGACGCAGTGGAAGAAGATCACGGACTTTTATCACTGGTGCCGCGGGCGCGGGGTTTATCTGAACGTGCCCGATTTCTACTATCTCGCGGGGTCGACAAAATGCGCGATGGGCTACCGTGAGGAGAATTGGTCGCTGCCGCGGGCGCAGCAGGTGATTCACACGCGGCAGAATATTTTTGATGGGACCTGGGAGAAGGCTCCGTCGATGGGGTGGATGTTTGTGCCGCTGACGGAGTATCAGGGCGGGGGCGCGGCGGCGACGATCGAGCCGTTGCGTGAACACCTTGATCATTATCGCAGTATGTTGCAGTCCAACCTGGCGATGGGCGTGCAGGCGTGTTATCGCGGGCCGCGGTTGTATGACGCGGCCGAGACGCGGGACCTGGTGAAGGCGCAGGTGGACTGGTTTAAGCGGTATCGCGATATTCTCGAGAGCGATGTTGTGCATGGGCGGCGGGCGGATGGGGCGGATGTGGATTGGATGTTGCATGTGAATCCGGCGCTGCGGGAGAAGGGGATGTTGGTTGTGTTCAATCCGCTCGATGAACCGGTGACGCGGCCGCTTGAGGTGAACTTGTATTACACGGGGCTGAGCGAGGCTGCGATGATTCGCGAGGGCGAAGGCGCTGCGCGGAAGTACGAGATTGCGCGGGACTATACGGTGCGGCTTGAGGTGAAGTTAGCGGCGGGCGGCTTCGGCTGGTACGTGATCGAGTAGCGGGACGCGCGCGGCGATTACTTGGGCGAACTCTCATTGCTCGGGGTGGATTCCGCTTCCGGTGCCGTTGCTTCTTCTTGTGCGGGTTCGGCTGCGGGCGCCGGGGCTGCGCTATCTTCGGGCTTGGGGGTGTATCGAGTTCCGCGGACTGTGGTGCGGCGGACTTTTCGTGGGTGTTCTTCTTCCTGTTTTTTCGCTTCGGCTGCTGCTGTGGCGATGGCCTCGGCGTCGGCTTTCTTTGCGGCTTCGGCGGCTTCGGTCGCTGCCGCTTCTTCGGCGGCGGCTTTCTGGGCACGGCGCTCGCCCTTGGCCTCCGCGAGTTCGCGTTGCTTGGCGCGGTAGGCCTCTTCGCGGGCGACGGCGTCGGCGGGCATCTGATTGAGGCGGAGTTTGGAGGTGCCGATGACGTCGGTGACCTGCCCCTTGGAATCCCGGACTTCGATGCCGCTTTTTCCTTTGCCGGAAAAGGTCACGGCGGCCTGGTCATCGGACCAGGCGGACGCGGAGAGGATGAGCGCGGTTATCGCTAGGATGGTCTTCATGTTTCCCCCGTTTGTTACGTAGGTATAGTACCACAATTTGGAGGATTTCGTTGTGAAAAGGGGCTGTGAGCTTCCCCCGGAAATTCGCCTTCCAAGGGTAACGTAGTGTCATGTCCCATGAATAAGTGACATAAATATTTGGTTACCCCAGGCGACGGTTCATCGTTGTAGGATGAACAATAGGGGGAGATCGCCTGTGGGAATTCTTGGCCGCCCGAAGGAAACCTTGGCGCTGGCGGAGCGCGAACGTGAAGAGCTGAGGTCCATCGCCGGATAGCATAGCTTGCCTCACGGATTGGTAAGGCGGGCGAAGATTGTGTTGCTCTCGGATCAGGGCTTGACCAATAAGGACATCGGGGCCGAGCTTGGACTGTCCGGCGCGATGGTGGGGCAGTGGCGCAAGCGCTATGTGTTGCAAGGGCTGGCGGGCTTGTACGACGAGCCCAGGCCCGACGGTCCGCGATCCATTCAGGATGATGAAATCGCCGCGCTGGTCCTCAAAACATTGAGCGGCAAGCCCAAGCACGGGACGCATTGGACGTGTCGCGGCTTGGCCGAACAAACGGGTTTTTCCAAGTCCACGGTGCACCGCGTGTGGCGTGCCTTCGGCCTGCAGCCGCACCGGCAAAAACATCTTCAACTCTCTACCGACCCATTTTTTGTCGAGAAAGTACGCGACATCGTGGGCCTCTACCTCAACCCGCCAGACAAGGCCCTGGTCTTGTGCGTGGACGAGAAAAGTCAGGTGCAGGCGCTGGAACGCACGCAGCCGATGCTGCCCATGGGCCTGGGCTACGTCGAGGGCGTCACGCACAACTACCTGCGCCACGGCACGACTACCCTGTTCGCCGCGCTCGACGTGGCCACCGGCCAGGTCATCACGCAATGCAAGCAGCGCCACCGCCATCAGG
>VFKU01000477.1 GCA_009885415.1 Rhodothermota bacterium | reverse complement strand
GCGGCGACGCCGGCGCCATCACGACTGCCGACCCCGAACTCGCCCGCCGCATCCGCGTCCTGCGCGATCACGGCTCGGAAAAGAAATACGTCCACCAGGTCGAAGGCTTCAACATGCGCTGCGACGCGCTGCAAGCCGCCGCGCTCCGCATCAAACTCCGCCACCTCCCCGAGTGGAACGAAGCCCGCCGCCGCGTCGCCGCGCGTTACATGGCACGCCTGCGCGATGTTGAAGACATCATCCTGCCGGAAGTCGCCGAGGGCTGCCTCCCCGTGTGGCACCTCTTCATCGTCCAGGTCCCCGCGCGCGACCAAGTCCAGCAAACGCTCAAAGATCTCGGTGTCCAGACCGGCCTCCACTACCCCGTCCCGCTTCACCTGCAACAGGCCTACGAGCACCTCGGCTACGGCGAAGGCGCCTTTCCTGTCGCCGAATCCGTCGCCAAACGACTGCTCTCGCTGCCCATGTTCGCCGAACTCACCGACGCGCAGATCGATCACGTGTGCGACAGCCTCATCCAGGCCGTCGCCGCCGTCGCCGTCCCCGCGAACTAGGCCCGTGACCCCGCGTGCCGAGATACTTCCATAGCGGCATCCGGCGCATCCCGTGCACCGGGTTTGTCGGAAAAACCGCCGTGATGTACCCTTCCGTCATGGCCGGACGGCGCCGAGCCATGCCAACCTCCCACGCGAACATAAACGTGCGGCACGCAACGGATTAGAGCACCGCTCAAGATGACCGCAGACTCTTCCAAAAAACGCCCCCGGGTCGCCCTCGTCGGCTACACCTTCTACCAATCCGACGGGCGCCTGCACATGTACGTCGACTACCTCGTCTCCGGCGGCTACGACGTCGAAGTCATCGTGCTCGACAATCCCAAGGCGCCCCCGCCGCAGGACGAGCCCCACGTCCGATTCTTCACGCCACGCAAACGCTACTTCGAACGCCAAGGCAAGGTGCAGTACTTGGCGGACTACCTCATGTTCACCTTCGCCCTCTGCCGCCTGCTCCTGAAAAATCATCTCCGCGGCCCGCGATACCGCGCGATTCACGTGAACAACATGCCAAACTTTCTCCTCCTCGGCGCGCTGCCCTTGCGTCTCCTCGGTGTGCGTCTGCTACTCGATCTGCACGACACCATGCCCGAGATCTACAAAACCCGCGGCAATCTCAAAAAATCCCACTGGCTCATCCGCTGCCTTTTTATCGAAGAATGGGTCTGTATGAAACTCGCCAGCTTCGTCATCACCTCCGAACACACCAAGCTCGACCGCCTCCTCGCCAACGGCCTCTCCACCAAAAAATCCAACGTCATCCTCAATCTCGCCAACCCCGCGCTCTTTCCCGAATTTTCCCTGCCCTCGATCACCCCCGCGGCAAACGCCCCCTTCCGCATCG
>VFKU01000327.1 GCA_009885415.1 Rhodothermota bacterium | reverse complement strand
GACCGCCAGCGCCGAGGGATACCAGCCCGCCGGGATGAAGCCGAGCACGGCCGCCTCGCCCGCGTCTTCGACATGCACCACGCAGACGTTGTTGTTGTCCGCGTTCGCGACGTAGAGCGTCGCTTCCTCGGCATCGAGCGCCAGCGCATTCGGCGTCGAGCCCTCGGGCGCGCGCTCAAACATCGCTGTCACGATCGTTTCCGTCGCGCGCAACTGCTTCGTGTCCACGATCACCACCGTGTTGTCGTTCGCACACGCGACGAAGAGCCGCCCGTCTTTCGCCAGGACGATATCGTTCGGATTGTCGCCTACCCCGATCGTCGCCGTCACGCGCTGCGTCTCGGTGTCAATCACACTCACGCTGTCGCTCGCCCAATTCGAGCAATACAAGGTCGCGCCATCCGCCGACAGCGTGAGGTCGTAGGGGTTCACTTCCGTCGCAATGCGTCCCGCGATCGCGTTCGTCTTCGTGTCGAAAACGACAATCTCGCCCGAGGTGCGGTTCGCCGCGAAAAGCAGGTCCTTCGCCGGGTGGTGCGCCAGCCCCGACCAGAAGGTGCGCTCGCTGGGGAGCGTTTCGTCCATTCGTGCGATCGGCGCATCGCTCAGCCGGCCCTGCGCGTAGCTGAACACGTGAATCGGCGCCCGCGCGTCCTTCCCGCGCGTGTGGTTCCCGCCCGACACATACAAGCGGTCGCCCGCCGGGCTGAAGACCAGCCCGAGAAAGGTCGTCGGCAGCGAAATCCGCTGCCGCGCCTCGTGCGTCTTCGCGTCAATCACCACCAACTCGTGCGGGTTGTAGCCGCTCGTCACGGCGATCACGGCCGCCCCGTCCGGCGTCGCCAGCAAGTTGGTAATCAGGTCGTTCATCGGCACCGCATCGCCAAAGGGCGTGATCGTCCATCCGTTCGGCAGTAGCACGCCGCCGCCGGCCGGTCCCGGCACGCGGTCCTGCCCGAACGACGAAACCCCCGCAGCCAACAAAACGACGATCGATGCCCAGCGTTTGCTCATGTCCAATCGCTCCTTCTGCGGCGAATCCCTCTCGCCGGGAAACGCTCATACTCCGTTAAATGGCTTTCCGTAACGCCCGAGGGTCCGGGCGCTGTCCTGCGTAAAGGGGAATCGCGTGTTTGGATATTTCTGAAAAACGACGTGGCCGTCCAGATACAAGACATTACCACCGCCCGGCGAGTGCGAGAAGTCGACCGTCTTTACAGAGACATGGTCCCACATCAACGGCACCCCGCTCGCCGCCGTTGCGCTTGCGCCGGGATGGTTGATGTCGGTGATCAGTGAGCGCTCGATCCCCTGCCGCAACCGGAAGATCGTATTTCCGTCCGCCGCTTGCGTTCCGGCGAAGGCCAGCGACACCTCGAAGTCATCATCGCTCGCCGCGCCCGCCGAGGCCACATTCGCCTGCGCTAGTTCGCCCCAGGGCGTGTTGTCCCACAGCGACTGCTCCGAGTGCCGCCCATTGATCTCCGCGCCCATCGTTCCCGCCAGCGGCCCCAGAAGGTTTTCGTCCGAAAGTAGCAGGAAACCCGTATAATGGTACGGTTCCTGGCCGATTTCTTCCGGCTCCACGATTCCGTCGCCGTCGCCCTTGCCCTCGTCGTAGCGCTGCTCGAGCGTCAGCGTCGCCATCCACGACGGACACCAGACGATGTTGTAGTCCGAAACGTACTCAGGGATCATCATCGGTCCGTTGAACATCATCTCGACGCTCAAGTCCCCAAACACGTTGCGCATCTGCCGCGGCGGAAACTTCTCCGCGCCGCTCTCGCTCGCATACATCAGCAACGCCAGGCCGAGCTGCTTGAGGTTGCTCTGGCACGACGCCCGCCGCGCCGCTTCCCGTGCGCGGGCCAGGGCGGGCAACAGCAATGCCGCCAGAATGCCAACGATCGCGACGACCACCAGCACCTCGATCAGCGTGAAGCCCGCGCGGCGTGTACGTCCCATGAGTGTCCTCCCGCGCACCGCCACGGCCTACTTCGGCCCGCGCGCCAAATGACCCGCCGCGCCCGCGTGGCCGTACTCGTCCGTGTCCAGGTACGCCTGGTTATCGACATCCTCCGGCCCGGCCGTCTGTTTCCACTTGAACTCCGCGTCGAAAGGATCCAGCGCCTTCTGCGGATCGAATATCCGCGGGTCCGGCGCGATTGCATTGTACGGCTCCGCGTTCGACGGCTCCATCACAAACAAATCGTTCAAGTCCGACGCAAAGGCATCGTACTGATTGAGCGGCGGCAAGCCCTGAATAAGAAAGATCGTTTTCAAGATGCTCGCAATGCTCACATGCGTGTGCGAGATGTGGTCCCGCTTCGCAAAGGGCCCGATGACCATGCAGATCGAGCGGTGCGCGTCCACCGTGTCCCGGTAGCCTTGCGCGTCGTCCTCCGTCACGAGGATCACTGTTTCTTTCCAGTACGGGCTGTGGCTGATCAACTCCACCAGCCGCCCCAGCGCCAGGTCGTTGTCCGCCATGTACGAGCCCCAGAAGGGATAGCCGTCCTTCGGGCGTTCGCCCGCGCCGTGATCGTTCGGCAGCATCATCGTCACGACGGCCGGAAACGGTTCGGCCCCGCTCAGCCAACGCTCGCGGAAATGTTTTTCAAACATGTCCATGCGGAATTGGTCCGGCACGTTTGTGTTGTAGGTGGCGTATTCGCGCGAGGTGTTCTGCCGCAGCGCCTCCGGCATGGGATAGTTCACGGAGAGTTTGATCCCGGTGTACTTGTCCTCCTGCGATTCGTCGCCCGGGGCAAACTCGAAGCCAAGCCCAAAATTGAAAAAACTCAGCTTGTTTCGCTCGAAATGTTCCCAGATCGAACCGGCCTCGTTGTAGTCCTCCGGGTAAATCGCGCCCGATGATCCCGTAAACAGCAGCCCGCCTGGGCCAGGACCCTTGGAGCTCAGGTCTAGCCGCGCCTCCATGAACTCGTTCGGATAGGTCCCCACCAACCAGCG
Organism: Rhodothermota bacterium; assembly: GCA_009885415.1. GTDB lineage: Bacteria > Hydrogenedentota > Hydrogenedentia > Hydrogenedentales > VFKU01. Next base: position 4,039 of record VFKU01000327.1, on the reverse strand, counting down.
GTGACCGTCCGAAGAATGGTCGCTGTCGCAATAGAAGTTGTCGCTCATTGCGAAGCGCTTTGCCAGCGCGATATGGTTCGGCATCAACACCACGTTCTCGATCTTCTGCGAGCCGTCCTTGTTTTCCACCGTGATCGGCCGGCCCAGGCGGCACAATTCCGCGTCGCCACGGCCCCCCGGCATCGCGCCAAAAATTTCGTCGTAGGTCCGGTTCTCTTTGGTCACGTAGATCACATGCTTGATAGGGCTCGACCACGCGCCGGGAAAGGGAGGCACGGGATGTCCCTTCGTGCGCGTGTCCGCCGTCACCGGAACCTTCTCGACATTGTTCGCCAGCACTTGTTTCGTCAAGGCGTCGAGCTGCGCAAGCGCCGCGTCGAGATCGATTACTTCGACGTAGCCGCGCATCAGGTCGCCGACCCCCGTCGGATCGCCCGGCGCGTGACCGGGCCCCGCGCTCGGCCCCGACCCCAGCCCCTTCGCATTAGCGACGAAGAGGCGCTTGCCGTCCGGCGAGAGCGCCAGCTTGCTCGGGAACCACCCCGTCGGGAGGTGCCCGATTATCCGATCGCTCTCGATATCCAGCACGCCGACGGCATTGATTCCCGACTCCGCGATAAACAAGCGCTTGCCGTCCCTTGAGAGACACAGACCGAAGGGAATGATTCCGCGCCACGCGCCGAGCTCGCCCTCGAAGCGAATATCAATGTCCCGCGCGCGATTGCCGCTTTTGGCATCGATCACCGTCAGGCTATCGTTGCTCCCGTTCGACACATACACGGACACCTCGGTAGCCACGACCGAGTTCGGGCTGCTGCCCCCGACAGCCGGAAAGTCCTCGAGTTCCTCGCCCACCAAGTGTCCCGTCTTCGCCTTGGCGATCACGTGCTCCGCGCCCGGCTTCGAAATGTCGATCGTCCACACCGACATCGCGCGAATGTCGTTCGGATCGCCCAGCGCCGGAACGGTCACGCCGTCCACCACCGTACCCTCTAGCGCCTCCTTCGACGGCATACCCACCGGCGGGAACGCCAGCTTGGCCGGCTTCCCCTCCGCGTCTCGGTAGCGCTGATACTCATACATGCCCACATTCGCGACATAGGCCCGCGTCTCGTCCGGCGACAGCGCCACGCCGAAGGGGTGCCGCCCCACCGCGATCGAATTCTCCACTTTCCGCTCTTCGATATTAATTGTCAGAAACCGGTGGTTCGTCTGATCCACCGCGTATACCCTCGTGCCGTCGCGCGAGAGACGCAGGTCGCCGACGAAACCCGTGTCGAATTTTCCATCCGCCGTCTCGTGCGCGCACGAAATCCTGAACAGCCGCTCCCGCGTCGCCAGCGAAAACGCCATCAGGCTCCAGTCGTGCGCGCCCGCGACATACACCACCTCGCTTTTCGCGTCCACCGCCAACCCCATGAACGCCGCCGGCAACACTTTCCCCTCAGGCCCGGACTGACTCTGAATCAAATTCACTATCGGCGCTGCAGGGTCCGCCATATCAATAATCGTCAGACCGTCATCGCTGTTCGTTGTCACCGCCCAGCGCCCGTCCGGACTCACGGTCAGCCCATAAGGATGCGGCTCGACCCGGATCATCGTGCCCACCGGCGTCAGCAAGCGCCCATTCGGCATGATCGTCTGCCCCGCCGGATTCCGCTCGACATAGCGTTCGCCCGCCGGCGCACGCAACAGCATGGGCTCCTCGCCCGACGCGACACCCAGCGTCAGCGTGCACGCCACCATTGCCCACCCAATGCTTCGATCTCGCATCGACTTCTCCACAGCTTCTTGCGCTTGCGCGCCCACGCCGGTATAGCCTATGAATATTAGGGGCTAGTGAGGCGAATTGAAAGCGGGCCGATCATCCGCATAAACGCGGCTCGATTCGCGTGAGGGCGTGTACCGGCCGGATCGGCCCGCCTCACAAGGTCGCCACGTAGGCCCCGAGCCCGCGTTTTTCCTCGTCGGTAAACTGACGCGGCGACGCAAAGCCCGTGGCCCAGGTCGCCTCCAGGATTTCCTTGGGGGCCATCCGTTTTCCGATGCCGTCCAGCGTCGCGATGAAGGGATAGGTGCTGTCCTTGCCGTCCCTGCCGTGACAGCGCGCACAGTGGAGGTCGTACACGCGTTTGCCCGTCTGAAGATCACGCTCGTTTTGGGCGGCGGCGGAGGGTCGTGCTGCGACACCTCCGTCAGACGCGCACGAGGCGCACAGCATCGCCGCTAGGATTAGGAAGTAGAGTCTCATTTCGCCCATTGACTGGTTGATGGTGTCTATCCTACCATCGTGGTCGCACGCGGTGGCGCAAGGCCCACGAGCTGGACACCCACGCGCAGCTGGAAGCGAAGGACGGTCCGTCCGGCCCTTGACCGGAACCGGCGGGCATGCTATAGCAAGGTGCCCCGCGCGGCCTTCCGGCCCGCGTCCGGGGCAAGAGGCGGACGACATCGAGAGAGGAAACCAGCGATGAGCAATGGGCAATCGAGCGCTTCCGTGGACGGCGTGAATCCAAAGTACCTGTTTTGGGCGTGTTGGGTCGCGCTGGTCGCTACGGCCTTCGTGTTCATCGTACGCGCACAGATTCTCAACGAGTGGGGCGCGGAGTTTAACCTCTCAAACACCGAGATGGGCCGCATCGGCGGTGCGGGCCTCTGGCCCTTCGCGTTCACCATCGTGCTCTTCAGTCTCATCATCGACAAGATTGGCTACGGCCGCGCGATGGCCTTCGCCTGGGTGTGCCACATGGCTTCGGTGATCATTACCGTCACCGCGACAAACTACACCATGCTCTACGTTGGTACGATTGTCGCCGCGCTCGGCAATGGCGCGGTCGAGGCCGTCATCAATCCCGTCGTCGCCACGATGTTCACCAAGGACAAAGTGAAATGGCTGAACATTCTCCATGCCGGTTGGCCGGGCGGACTGGTCATGGGCGGTGTCTTCGCGATGGCCATGGGCGACGTGAGCTGGAAGTGGAAAGTTGGCCTGTTGCTCATCCCGACCATTGTCTACGGCATCATGCTCTTCGGCCGGAAATTCCCTGTGCATGAACGCGTGACCGCCGGCGTCTCGTACAAGGACATGCTCAAGGAGCTCGGCGCGCTCGGCGTGCTCATCATCGCCGCGCTGATGGTCCGCGAACTCGGCACGGACTTCGGTTTTGGGCTGAGCGTACAGCTCGTCATTCTCGCCGCAGTCGTCCTGAGCTACGGCGCCTACGTCCGCTCGCTGGGTCGGCCCCTGCTGATTTTCCTCATGCTCGTCATGCTGCCGCTCGCCACCACCGAGCTCGGTACCGACGGCTGGATTACCGACCTGCTCACGCCCGCCGCCAAGGAAATGGGCATGAACGCCGGCTGGGTCCTCGTCTACACCTCGGCCATCATGATGGTGCTGCGCTTCTCGGCGGGACCGATCGTCCATCGTATCCAGCCGCTCGGGTTGCTGGCCGTCTCCAGCGTACTGGGTATTCTGGGCCTTCTGTTCCTCTCCAAAGCCGAAGGCGCGATGATCTTTGCCGCGGCCACGCTCTATGGCATGGGCAAGAGCTTCTTCTGGCCCACGACGCTGGGCATCGTCGCCGAGCAGTTTCCAAAAGGAGGCGCGCTCACGCTCAACACCATCGCCGGCGTCGGCATGATCGGTGTCGGCATCGTCGGCAACGTCTTCATCGGCGCGATTCAGGATCAGAAGATCGTCAGCTCGCTGGAAAAGGAAAATCCGGCCATTCACGCCCAAGTGATCGGCGAAGAGAAGACCAGCGTTTTCGGAAAATACCGCGCCGTGGATCAGGACAAGATCAAGGCGCTGCCAGAGGCGGACCAGACGGTAGTGACCAAGACGACCGACCAGGCCAAGAAGAGCGCGCTGGGCACCATGGCGCTCTTCCCGTGCGTGATGTTGGTGAGCTATCTCATTCTGATCGCGTATTTCCGCGCGCGCGGCGGCTACAAGCCGGTTGCGCTCGAAGGCGCGCACGGCTAACCGTTTACCACGGTAGGGCGGGTCATGACCCGCCCTACCGTGGTTTCGCAT
>VFKU01000126.1 GCA_009885415.1 Rhodothermota bacterium | reverse complement strand
GGCGCCGGCGTCAACCCGATGGTCGAGCCCGGCGTGCGGCCCGCAGCCGGTGTCGCAGACCCCCACCTTGATCGCCGCGCCGCGTCTCGCCTTCGAAGCGTCGAGCCTGAAGAGCTCGTGCCACCACGGGACGTACGCGCCGGGCACCTCCGGAGCGGAAGGCGCGATGACGAATTCTTCGTCGCGGATTTCTCGTTTCGCCGAGGTGTCGGCCTTGAGGCGAATGGGGACGTTGTGCGTCGCCTGGTTCGAGCAGACGTAACAAATCGCGCCGGCTTCGGTCTCGATGCGGTCCCACGAGCCGCGCATTTCCTTGCCGCATTGCGCGCAATTCTCGCCGGTCGGCGCGTCGTGGGGCGAGATGGTGTGCACAACCATGTGGCGATCGCGCCGTTCCTTCGGGCGCACCTTTTCCATTTCGTCGATGACGCGCGGGCCTTCAGTCAGCGCAGGTGCGGCCTCGAGCGAGAAGGGCCCGGCGACAAGTTTTTCGTCCGCGCGGCGGACGCGCGTTTCCTCGGGAGCGTCGGCCTCGAAGGGACTGCGCGGACGCAGCGCGGGTGGAGGCGCTGCAGGGGTGGGCGGCGCGTGTTGGAATTTCGGGCGGACGGCGGTATCGATATCGTCGGCCTCGAAAGGGCTGCGCGGCTTCGATGAGGCGGACTGCGCGTTCATCGCGGCCGGCGGGGCGGCCGCGTCGATGGGTTCTTGGGCGGCAGCCTCTTCGGCCACGATATCCTGGCCGCAGATGAAACAGGGCACCGTCTGTCCCCGCTTTTCCTCGGGGACCCAGTTTTCGTAACCGCAGGGGCATGTGACGCGCAGGGCTTCGGACATGGTCTGTATCGTATTCTACAGAATCCGGCGGTTGCGGGTTCACGCGGGAAAAAGCTACGGGCAGAATTGACCACCGATGAAAAGTGATAGACACCGATAACAATTAACGAATGGCTATTGTCGAGTTATCGGTGTCCATCACTTTTCATCGGTGGTCAAAAGCGGTTAATGCGCGGCGGGGATGCTGGTGGCCTTGTCGAGCATGGAACGAATCTTATCGACCTTCGGCTGGGCGACGGCGCGGACGTAGCCTTGGGCGGGGTTTCGGCAGGCGTAGTTCTGGTGGTAGATCTCGGCCGGGAAGAATTCCTGCAAGGGCTCGAGGGTGGTGACGATCGGGTTGGGGAATTTCTTGGCCTCGGTGAGGTGCGCGATGACGGCCTCGGCGGCCTTCTTTTCCTGCGAGCTCTTGTAGAAAATCGTCGAGCGGTATTGCGTGCCTTGGTCGGCGCCTTGGCGGTTGAGCGTGGTGGGGTCGTGCGTGGCGAAGTGGACCTCGAGCAATTGTTCGAGCGTGATGCGCTTGGGGTCGTAGACGATGCGGACGGCCTCGGCGTGGCCGGTCTTGCCGGTGCAGACGGCCTCGTAGTTCGCGGTCTTCGCGTCGCCGCCGGAGTATCCGCTCTCGACATCGAGCACGCCGTCGAGTTCCTCGAAGACGGCCTCGACGCACCAGAAGCAGCCGCCGGCGATCACGACTTGGGCGGTCTCGAGCGCGGGGACGGTCTCGGCGTGCTTGGCGAGGTCGGGCTCCGCGATGAAGGAGAGCGACTCGGAGTTGAGACAATAGCGCAAGCCGGTCGGCTCGGGGCCGTCGGGGAAGAGATGGCCCTGGTGAGAGCCGCAACGCGCGCAGAGTATCTCAGTGCGGACCATGCCGTGGCTGACGTCGGAGCGCTCGATGATGTTCTCATTCGCGACGGGTTGAAAAAAGCTGGGCCAGCCCGTGCCCGACTCGAACTTCGCGCCGCTGGCGAAGAGCGGCAGTCCGCAGGCGGCGCAGACGTAGACGCCGGCTTCCTTGTTCTTGAGCAGACCGCCGCAGAACGCCGCCTCGGTACCCTGCGTGCGCAGGATGCGGAATTGCTCGGGCGTGAGCCGCCGCTGCCACTCGGCGTCGGTGTGGATCACGCGCGGCATGACGACCGGCGCGGAGAGTTTGCCGTCGGGCCCGATGACGCGGACGTACACATTGGGGGACTTCGCCTTGAGCATCATGGGCTTCTCCTGGGTGGGCGCCTCCTCGGCGCGGACGGCGGTCGAGACCGTCAGAGCGGCAAGCAAAAGCGTGGCAATGAGTGG
>VFKU01000542.1 GCA_009885415.1 Rhodothermota bacterium | reverse complement strand
TGCATCGCGTGGCCCACGGTCATCGGCTCCATCGTGCCGAGGAAGGCGGTCAGCGCGATGACCACGGCGTTCCCGCGCAGCGCGATGCGCCCGGCCCAAGCGGCGCCCTCGCGCGTGTATTCGAGCCCGCCGACGATCACGAGCGCTTCTCCCGGCATACTCCACGGCACCATGAGCGCAAGCATCAGCACGAAGCCGTTGACGGTGATCAGCCGAGAGACCCACTGCCCGTGCGGGATTTTCGCCGAGGCCGCCAACGCGACGCCAAACGCGAGCGCAAGTCCCAGCGCAACCCACGATGACAAGAACAGCGGGAACATGGAGAGCATCACGCCGCAGAGCAGGCGGACGCGCGGATCAAGGCGCTCGATCATAGGCGGGCGTATTGACGGCGCGTCACTGGCCGCCTCTCCCCTGCCGCGACTTCCACAGCGCCCAGAGTCCGGCGAGTCCGAAGATGTACCCGATGCCGCCGATGACGTCGCGCAGCCAGAGCCGTTGTTCGAGGCGATCGAGCGCGACCTGGATTTCGCCGAGCTGTTTTTCGCTGGACGCCACAGCAGGCGCCCCGACCGTCTCGTCATGAACAAGCTCTGCCGCAACAGGATTCGCTTGCGCCGGCCCGGCGCGTTCGGCCCCGTCCAGCTTCGATTCGGCGCGATGTCCGTCCGGCGTGGAGGCGACGAAGGTCACCGGACCCGCGGGACGTTTTCCGGAGTAGGTGAAATTCCCTTCCGCGTCCGTTTCCATTTCGCCGAGGACCTGGCCCGCCGCGTCCACGACTTGGACCTTCACGTTTTTCGCGGGAACGCCGCCCGTGAAATAGGCGTTGCCCTTCTCGACGCCGCCCTCGGTGCGGACGAATACATTCAGTCCATGCGCGAGCGCCGCGCTTGAACTCAAGCACAGGAGGACAGCGAACACGTACGCAAGGCGTTTTTTCATGTGGACGGCTCCGCTGCGGCGATTGGAATGCTTTCGGAGGCGCCGAGCACTTCTGGGCGCACCCGTTTCAAATACGCCAGCGCCCCGCCCGTCACCAGTCCCTCGATGGCCATGACCGGGACATGCGCGGCGATGACGAGACCGGCCGTCGCCCGGAATTCTTCGCCGGTCGAGACGAGAATGAGCGCCAAGATGAGGCCCGCGAGAAGGATGGAGAGCGAACCCGCGGCGGTCCCTGCCCAGAACGCCACGCGCACGCTGCCACGCCGCACTAGGGGCTGGAATGCCGCACCGAGCAGAAAACCCGGTAGGCCCATCATGACCACGTTGACGCCGAGCGTGCTGAATCCCCCCACGCCGAAGAGCACGGCCTGCAGCAGGAAGGCGACGGCGAAAGCGGGAAACACGCGCCAACCGAGCAGGATGCCCGCGAGTCCATTGAGCACCAGGTGGACCGACGATACGCCGAGCGGCACGCGAATGAGCGTGGCGACGAAAAGCGCCGAGGACACGACGGCCGTTTGCACCATGCTTTTCTCGTCGAGTTTGATCACGCCGATCGCCACGCCGCCGATGGCGAGCGCGCCGCCCGCGAGAAGGACCGGGGCCGAGAGCACGCCTTCGCTAATGTGCATCGCGCGGTTCCATGTCTTGCACGTTGACCCACATCAGCGCGCCCCACTCGAGATCGGCTTTGCCGCCTTCGGGCGACTTCAGGCCTTCCGTGGGTCCGTCGACCAGTCCGGCGAATCCCCACCAGCCGGCGTGCGGCATCGTGTAGCTGAAGCTGCCGTCACTTCCGGTCAGGAGCACCTGCGTCTCGAAGGCGGAGGACGGAATCTTCACGCGCGGATCGCGATCGTTCAGGTACTCGACTTCGACACGCGCGCCCGACACCGGCTGGCCGTCGCGCAGGAGCACGCCGCGAAAAGTGTTGCCCGTCCAGAGGCCGTAGGGGCGGACCAACGGCATGATCTCGACAGGAAATCCGACGGGTTTGTCCCATCCGCCGCCGCCATTAAAACCGTCCACGACCACCTTCGTGAAATGCACGATGTAGGTCTCTTCGGCGGCCTCCCAGTAGGGCGCGGGTTCGAGGACGAAGATGTGGTCGCCGGGGGCGTCGAGCGTATACGTCGCGCGATAGGTCGTTTTCCCATCCACAACGACTGGAGTCAGCCGATCACGAAGGTCCGTCTCGACACCGCGCCGAAGCACGCCGAATCGCGCCGGGGCCGCCATGCTCATCAGCGGCCCGCCCGCCATGGGGTGCGTGAAGCGCAAGTCGAGCGTGATCGTCCGTCCCGTCGCGTCATTCACATTGACCAGCGAGGGGATCAATAATTGAAAATGTGCGGAGGCCGGCGCGGCTGCGCCGAACGCCACAAGAATCCCGACCATCCAACGCATTTCCGGCTCCGGCCTTAGGTATGAAATTCCACAAAATCGTAATACATTTCCCCGGCGGCATCAAGTCCAAAAAACAGCGCGGTTCGGTGGCATGGGCTTCCAGCCCATGTGCGCCACAAGGCGCGGACCGGTCGCTCTCGATGTCTTGACTCCTCCGCGCCCCCGCATCGGCTGGAAGCCGATGCCACCAGAGAACAGGCTATTCCGCCCTTTGTACCATCCGCGCCGGAGCGGCATAATACCGGGTCAACCAGGTGCCCGA
>VFKU01000046.1 GCA_009885415.1 Rhodothermota bacterium | reverse complement strand
TTCAACATCGGAGGCAGTTGCTGGTTCTGCACTCCGGCCGACGGCGGCGGCATCTTCGCCACCACCTCGGGTTGCGGCACAGTGGCTGGCACGACTGGCGCTGGCTCGGTTTTTTTCTCAACTTCTTTTTTGGGCGGCGTTTTTTTTGGTTCGGGCTTTTTCTTCGGCGTTTCCTTTTTCGGTTCCGGTTTCTTATCGGCGACCTTCACCGGCTCTTTCTTGGGCTCTTCTTTTTTCGGTTCTTCCTTCTTCGGCTCGGGCTTGGGTTCCACTTTTTTGGGCGGGGCCGGCGGCGCCTTGATCGGCTTGGCCTCCGGATCAGGATTCGGCGTCGGTGGCGACACGAATTGCATGTCGAAGGAAATCGGGATGGCTTTGGGTTGCGGAGACCGCCAATTCACGAGAACGAGCGAAAAAACAGCCGCGTGCACGACAGCCGAAAAGATGATGGCCGCGCGAAGCGACCACCCCTGAGTGCGGCGATGCCAATGGCGAGCGTGAATAGCGGCCACGGTGTTCCCCCTACCCCCCTAGCAGGCTTGATTTTAGCGGTCGGCGAGGGTCTAGGTCAATGAAAAGAGGCTCTCTTCGCATAGTATCCACACGCCGCGACCCAATCCGGGCCCTTCGGCGTCGCTTGTTCCGCATAATTCGCAGGGCGGGGCCCCACCCCCTGCCCCGCGCCGGCCTGACAAGCTCCGGGACTCTCTTAATCTTCCAGAGGCCGCGCGGGTTCCCTCGGCGACCTAGACCGCGTTGTCGGCTTTCCCTAGAATACGCCGCATGCCCGCCGTCCCCATCCCGGAATCCGCCAAATTGAACTACACGCGGACGCTATTTGGAGTCTATTTGCGCACGAGCCTTTGGTTTTTTGGACTCGTTGCGCTCCTTTGGATTCTCGGCTTTGAAGCGATTCACGGCCATCCGACTCCGTTCTATGCGCTGTTCGCGGCGCCCTTTTCAGATGCGGCCGGCGCGGCGTGGACTGTCGGGGCTGTAGTGGCCGCCGCGACGCTCTTGGTGGTTTTTCTCCGCGTGATTGCGCCGCGATTGCTGCCTCCCTCACCCGATCGGCCGGCAAGCTTGGAAATTGAATCCGCGGCGCTGAGCGCCAAACAGCTTGCGCTGTTGGTCGCTTTCGCGGCGCTCTTTCCGACCGTGGTCGCGATGATGCGTGGCGATCTCGACGGGATTAACGGCGCGTATTCGCGGGAGAGTTACGAGTACATCGGCGACATCGGATCGGGCGGATCGATTCGCGGGCTTTTTCACGACTATGAAAAAATACACCCCTACCTCTCGATGCACGCGAAGGTGCATCCTCCCGGGCCGATCGCGATTTTGTGGCTGCTCTCGTATCTCGCGGGACGGACGGCGACGGGACTTTCGATCGCGACGATTCTTTTCGGTGCGATGTCGGTTGTGCCGATGTATTTTTTCGCGAGGGATGTGCTTGGCGAGCGCCGAGGACGCATCGCGACGCTTCTTTACATGCTCGTGCCAAGCATTGTCCTCTTCACCGCGACAAGCGCGGACATCACCTTTATGCCGTTCACGCTGACGACGTTGTTATTGTTTTGGCGCGCAATTCATGGATTAGAATCGGGCTATACGATTTACGCGCCAAACCACGCCCTCCGCCTATGGCGAGTCCTGGGACGCCCGTCGCTCGAATTCTTCTTTGCGATCGCGGCGGGCATTCTCTTCGGTGTGTTGGGTCTAATTTCGTACTCACTGCTGGGAATCGGCGCATTCTTTGGATTCGTGGGTCTGTGGCGGCTCTTCGATGCGCGCTATCGCTGGGCCGTGGTGCGCACCGCGCTGATCATGGCGATCGCCGCTCTGGCCGTACACTACCTCGTCTATCTCTGGTCCGGATACAACTCGCTCTCGGCCTTCGAACTCGCACGGGCGCAGTTTTTCACCGACCAGGCCAACCTCGATCTGAGCGATCCGCGCTGGCCCGCGTGGACCTTCAAGCTGCTCAATCCACTGTGCTGGTTTTTCTTCGCGGGCATCCCGGTCTCGGTGCTTGCGCTGCGGCGAATGACCTCGGCCTTCTCGCGCGAAGGACGCCTCTTCCTCGTCATTGGCCTGACTCTGATCGCGTTGGATATACTCTATCTCGCGCGCGGCGAGGGCGAGCGCTCGGCGATGTATATCATGCCGTTTCTCGCGCTCTTGGCCGCGCACATGCTCGATGAAGTCTCCGCCGCCGCGCGGTCGTGGCGTCCCGTGACGCTGACGCTTGCGTTTCTCGGCGCGCAGTGCATGGCCATTGAAGCCGTCCTTTACACCTACTGGTAGCCCCCATGTGGCGCGGTAAAAAAGTTTCCATCGTCTTCCCGACCTACAACGAGAAGGACTCGATCCGCGCCGCGATCGAGGATTTCTTCACGTGTGAACACGTCGATGAGATCGTGGTGGTGAACAACAACGCCGCGGCGGGGACCGATGAGGAAGTGAAGCCGACGCGTGCTCGGCTGGTGCACGAGCCGCGCCAGGGCTACGGCCACGCGATCTGGCGCGGGCTCGCCGAGGCGACTGGCGACCTGCTGATTATCGCAGAGCCCGACGGCACCTTCTCGGGGCATGACGTCTACAAGCTGCTCGCCTACTCGGACGATGTGCCGGTGGTCTTCGGCACGCGCACCTCGCGCGAGTTCGTCTGGGAAGGCGCGAATATGGGCTTCCTGCTGAAATTCGGCAATTGGGGCGTCGGCAAGCTGATCGAGTTCTTATTTAACACGACGATTCTCACCGATGTCGGCTGCTCGATGCGGCTCTTCCGGCGCGAAGCGTACGAAAAAATCGCGCCACAGTTCAGCGTCGGCGGCTCGGCCTTCGGCCCGCAGCTTATGCTGCTCACCATCCTGAACGGCATCCACTTCACGGAGATTCCGGTGAACTACCGGAGCCGCGTCGGGGTCTCGAGCGTGACGGGGAACAAGTTTCGCGCGGCGTGGCTGGGCATGAAGATGACGGCGATGGTGCTGCGGTACCGCTTCCTGTCCTGGTTTGGCTGGCGGCCGAAAAAACGAAGAGAAGAATAGACAGGATTTACAAGATTGATAAGATAATGAAACCATTGTGAACGATACCGGAATCAATCTTGTCGATCCTGTCCGAACTCGGCCTTCATTTCCCAGACCATTGCATCAACAAAAATCGCTCGGGCTCAACCCGCCCCACGCGATACGGCAGCGCGCCGATCCGGTGCGAGTAGAAACCTGCAGCCGCGTGCGCATCGAAAGTCGTCGCGGCGACAGAATACGGCTCAGCGATCTCCTCCACCACTTCGAAGGCCTTGGGCACGGGTGTCCAGGGTGCGGAGGCGTAGGCGTCCACGACGAGCAGGTCGCCGGGATTCATCAGCGGCCGGGTCGGCTCAGCCATATTTTCCTTCGGCGCGAAGGCGAGCGGGTGAGCGCCGGCCTTCATGAGGTGGCATTCGAGGCCCCAGTAGGCGATGTAATGCAGCGGGACGTTTTTTTCTTTCGCTACCTCGACGGCCCGCTGTGCGGCGCGGAGGTCGTGGGCGGCC
>VFKU01000024.1 GCA_009885415.1 Rhodothermota bacterium | reverse complement strand
TGCTGGATGCGCCGTGCCCGGCGAGTTCACGCGCGGGTCGAGAATCGGATGCCGTCAGAAAACTCTTCGAGTACGCCTACCTCCCCCGCGCCCGTCCCTCTCAGCCCGGATCGTCTGTCACCGGTCTGGAACCTGCGCGCGCGGCGTGATCCTTGCTTCGTGGGCCGCGACACGGAGTTGACCGTGCTTCACACGTCGCTGCGTTCGCGGCGTGTCGTGGTGCTGAATGAAGGCCAGACGCCCCTGGGCGGAATGGGCGCGTCGAGTCTCGCGCGCGAGTACGCCTATCGCAACGCGGCGCAATACCAAGTCGTGTGGTGGATGCAGGCGGACGAGGCCGGTGCCCTGCACCTTGCCTTCGCCCAGTTGATGAGCGCGCTAAACCTGGTGCGGCGCATCGCGGACGATCCTCCGCACGATCCTTCCGAAGTCCGAAAATTTCTCGGCGCACACGGCGGCTGGCTGCTCGTTTTCGACGGACTGGAAGACCTCACTGCGCTCTCGAAATACTTACCCGAACGGCCGAGTGGGCACGTCATCGTTACGACGCTTCGTGGCGCGGGCGATTTGCCCTACGAGATGCTATCGCTGTCTCCCTTGAGCACAGAAACCGCGGAGGCCTACCTGCGGGCGGTGTTGCCCGGCGCTGCGCCCGAGACCCTGGCCGCGCTCGCCAGGAAATCCGGCGGCAGTCCGCTGAATTTACGTCTTCTGGGGGATTGGGCACAGGTCATGCCCACAGGCCCGGCCGGCGTCGTGAAAAACCTGAACGCGCGCCTGCCTGAACCTCTGCGCGAGGGCGTCACGGTCGAGGTCGCCAAAGCGATTACGCGCTTCGTCGTCGGCGAGCTGACGGCGCTGCTCGATGCTGAAGATCGGCCGACGCGCGATCTCTTCAGCCTGTGCGCGTTTCTTGCGCCACACGACATTCCGGAGTTTATCTTCAAGCCCCGCGAGCGCGAGGACGAAATTCTCTCCCAACGTCTCTCTGCGGCGCTCGAAGGCCGCGGCGGTCTTGAGGCGCTCCTCGCGCGTCTCGCGCGGTATGGGCTGATCGATCGTCACGGCGACTCCTTCTCGATGCATGAGCTCGTGCAGAGCGTGACGCGCGAGCGGCTGAGTCCGGAGGCCGCGAAGGCCTGGGCGAACGCGGCGACGCGTGTCGTCTCCGAGTCCTTCCCCTACCAGCCGCTCTATGTCGAACCTTACCCGGAGTGCTCGCGTCTGCTCACGCACGCGCTGGCCTGCACGCAGTACGCCGAGGAAGCCGAGGTGGCGCGCGAGGCCTCCGCGAAGTTGCTCTACTACACCGGTCTCTATTTGCACGGCAATCGCGTGCTGGATCAGGCCAAGACTTGTTATCAGTTGGCCGTATCGCTGGGCCAGAAGGTCTATGGTAACGATCATCCGCTCATGGCGACGCGTATCAACAGCCTGGGCATCATTGAGCACGAGATGGGCAACCTGCAAGAAGCGCGCGACTGCTTCGAGACCGCCTTTGCCATTTGCGAGAAAATCTACGGCCCGCTCGAGCAGGCGGTGTACGGCGCGCCGGACGAGAAACTCCTCACCATTCCAATCCGCAACCTCTGCGCCATCCTCGAGGAGATGGGCGACATGGAGGCCGCGCAGCAGACCTACGAGAAGGCGATGAAAATTTATCTCGAGGTGTACGGGTGGAACCATCCCCTGGTGGCGGAGTGCGCCGATCGTTTTGGGCGTACCTGGCACAAGCTCGGCCGGCTCGCGAAGGCGCGCAATTGTTTCGAGAAGGCCGTGCTCGCGGAGGAAAGCGCCGCGGAGCCGCACCTGGGCACGCTGGCGACCTACTTGAACAACCTCGCGATGGTCCTCATCGAAATGCGCGAGCCGCAATTGGCGCACGAACGCCTCTCTCGCGCGTTGCGCCTGGACAACAAGACCTTCGGCGATCGCCACCCCTCGGTGGCGCGCGACCTGGCGAACCTGGGTCACACCTGCCGCGAGCTGCGGGAACTGGACGACGCCGAGCGCTACTATCGAGACGCCCTGGCGATGATCGAGCGCACCGAAGGCGAGGACTCACCCCATGCGGCGGCGTTGTTGAACCATCTGGGCATCATTCTGCTCGACAACGCCAAGCCCGCGCCCGCGCGCTCGTGTCTGGAACGCGCGCTCACGCTCAACCGCCAGCATTACGGCGAAGAATCCAACGAGGTCGTCAGAAACCTCACTAATCTGGGCCGCGCACTCGACGAGGTCGGCGCACACAGCCAGGCGCTGGCGTCCTATGAAGAGGCCATCGGCCTACTCGACCGCCAGGGCGGCCCGCCGAACGAGCGAAAAGCGACGATCCTCTATCGCATCGGCCGTTCGCTCAACAAGCAGAAACGCTACGAAGAGGCCCTTGTGCGCCTCCAGCAGGCGATGAAAATCGACACGCAACTTTTCGGCAAACAACACCCGGCCGTCGCGCGCGACGCCTACGCCATCGGCTGCGTGTTGGCCGACATGCAGGACACAATCGTGGCGATGGGCCACCTCACGCTGGCGCTAGACATTTACGAGCAGACCGTGGGCAAGAACGATCCTCGCGCGCGGAAGGTCCGGCATCGCCTGGAGGAATTGAGCGCGCGCTAGCACCAAGAGCGCGGGTCCGGGAATTGTTTCGCACGAAATACTTTGGAATAATGCGGATTGGCGTGCGGAGCGCCTGATCCATTCAAGCGAGTCGAGGAGGGTGTACCCATGAAGAAGCGTTTAACGAGTCTCGCGGCCTTGGTGCTGATCGCCGCGCTCTGTTCTCCCTTGGCACTCGGGGGCAGCCTACCTAAGAGTTCACCGGCGGACGTCGGCCTTTCCGCCGA
>VFKU01000894.1 GCA_009885415.1 Rhodothermota bacterium | reverse complement strand
CCCATCGCGTCGGCGCCTGTCGTTGAAGTCGCAAGACGATGGGGGCCTCCGTTTGCGTGGTGCGTAGGACCAACTCATTGTTGCCGGCGCGCAGTCGGACATTTTGAGCGATTGGTCTGAGGGTCGCCGGGAGGTCGGCGGCCTCCGCCTTGCCCTCCAGCATGGAGAACGTGACGGGAGAGCCGTTGGTCCACAGTTGCATATTCCACACCGACCCCAACTCATAGAATGCGGCGCCGGTCACGGTGAAGAGCCCTCCGGCGGGGCTGTTCAACGTCACTCGATGCTGGTTCCGGGGGGTTTTTCCCACGCCGGTGACGGTCGCGGCAAAGGTGGACGTCGGGAGAGATGCGGCGACGATGGGGCTGACGTTTCCAATGGTGAAGGTGAACGAGTCGTTCGAGAGATGCGGCCGGGTGCAGGCGACCAGCCCGGCGAGAATCGCAGCCAGGGCGACGGACATGATCATGTCGGCCGTTGGAATCCGGAACACTTCGAGGTCCTCTCGTCAGAACTGAAAGTAAATGAACGGGGCGGCGCCTTGCGCGGTCAGGAGTATGGCAAGAATAACCGCGGAATAGAATGTTATGCGTGTAATCAGCGAGCCCTTTTCCCATAGGCGGGTAAGCGCGGGGGAGGCTGCGAGACAGTGAAGCGGCACGCTGATGGCGAGCACGGCGAGCACCTGCACATCGACGGGCCAATATGCGCCCTCGACCGCGGCCAGACGGGAAAGTACGCTCCAGGTGTCGCCGAGCGAGTGTGCCCGGAAGGGAATCCACCCGAGGCAGACCAGGTGAAACATGAGGGGCACGGCGAGCACTCGGGGCAGGCCGAACCATTTTCGGTCGCGGTAAAGCGCGCGGTGCACGATCAACAGCAGGCCGTGGTACGCGCCCCAGAGGACGAATCCCCACGCGGCGCCGTGCCACAGTCCGCCGAGCAGCATGGTCAGGAAGAGATTGCGGTAGGTTTTCCAGGTTCCCCGCCGCGAGCCGCCCAGTGAGACGTAGAGGTAGTCTCGAAGCCAAGTGGAGAGGCTGATGTGCCAGCGCCGCCAGAAGTCGGAGGGATTGGCGGCGAGATAGGGCAGGTCGAAATTTTGCGCCAGGGTAAAGCCCATCAGGCGGGCGGATCCGAGTGCGATGTCGCTGTACCCGCTGAAGTCATAGTAGATTTGAAATGCGTAGGCGTAGACGGCGAGCAGCATATTGATCGAGCCGTACTCTTGCGGGGCGGCGAAGACCTGATCGACGTAGAGGGCCAGTGTGTCGGCGAAGAGCACTTTTTTTACGAAGCCCCGCGCCATTTGATCAAGTCCGAGCGTGACGTCCTGAGGGCTGACGCGGCGCGCGGAGTCGAGCTGGGGAAGGAAGTCCGCTGCGCGAACGATCGGCCCGGCGACGAGTTGGGGGAAGAAGGAAACGAAGAGCGCGAAATCGCGCAACGACCGCGCCGGTTCGAGATTGCGCCGGTATACATCGATGGTGTAGCTCATGGATTGAAAGGTATAGAACGAGATTCCGGCGGGCAGCACGATATGTTCGACGAACTCGGGCATTTGACCGAAGCCGGGCGAGAGGGCCAGCCAGTTCGCAACGAAGAACTTTCCGTACTTGAAAAAACCGAGCAGGCCGAGTCCGAGGGTGCAACTTAGCGCCAGCCACGCTTTTCTCGCGCTAGGCCCGCTGGCCCGATACATGCGCCCCGCGATCCAGTAGTCGGCGACGGTGGATCCGAGAAGTAGAAGCCCAAAGGGCGGGTTCCACGCGGTGTAGAAAAGGTAGCTGGCGAAGAGCAGGAACGTTTTTTTTGCGTGCCAGCTCAGGGGCAGGGCGTGGTAAATGAAAAGCACGCCGACGAAGAACGCGACGAATTCCACTGAATTGAAAAGCATTTCGCCGGGAATTCCTCTGTCGCGTGATTTTGAAAGATAGGGGCTTGGGGCACAGGATTCAAATTTCGATGCGGCTCGTCTGTAAGGGAACGGTGGGCGTGGAGAGGTGCCTGCGCCGCTTCAGAAGGGACGGGGCCATGAAGCCGTGCCCCAATTCATGCGGGCCGGCGGCCGATGCCTACTGGGCGGCTGGCCGCGACTTTCGTTGAATCTTGGGGTTTCCAATGCTAGTGTATGCGTCCCGAATTGCTGCCCTCCGGTGGCATTCCCTTTGCTCTTGCTGTGGTTGAGCGAAGTGGGTCACGCGGAAAATTCAGGCGGCGCCCTCGGGAGGGCCGGGAAGGCGAATTAGGTCCACGGCGTGTTTGGCCGAGGCGCGTCCACGTTCTGTGGCGGCCTCTGATTGGGAATGAGGACTCAATGATTAAGGCGGAAGGTCTATCTATGCGTTACGGGCCGGTGACGGCCCTAAGCGAGGTCTCCTTCGAGGTGAAGCAGGGGGAGATCGTCGCGTTGCTCGGGCCAAACGGCGCGGGCAAATCCACCACGATGAAGATACTCACGACGTATCTGCATCCAACTTCGGGCACGGCGAAGATCAACGAGTTCGACGTGATCCAGAACCCGCTGGAGGCGCGCGCGCAGATCGGGTACTTGCCGGAGACGCTGCCGCTGTACATGGACATGGAGGTGCGCAGCTACCTGACCTTCGTGGGCAAGGCGCGCGGCCTGCGCGGCGCGCGCCTCAAAGAACGGACCGATCTCGTCGTGCAGGAGACCGGCCTCGAGCCGATGTTCCGCAAGCTCGTGCGCGATTTGTCGAAAGGATACAAGCAGCGCACCGCGCTCGCGCAAGCGCTCATTCACGACCCTTCGGTGATCATCCTCGACGAGCCGACCTCGGGCCTCGATCCGCACCAGATCGTCGAGATTCGGCAGTTGGTGAAAAAACTCGCGAAGGGCAAGACGGTCTTGCTCTCGACGCACATCTTGCAGGAAGTCGAGGCCTCGGCCGATCGCGTGGTGATCATCAGCCAGGGCCGGATCGTCGGCGACGGCACGGTCGAGCAATTGCGCGCGCGCGCCAAGAAACACGAGCGCGTGCGGATCGCGGTGCAGGGCGAAGCGGCCACGGTCGAGCGCGAGTTGTCGGCGCTGGCCGGGGCGACGAAGGTTGAGCGGCGCGGCGAGGCGAACGGATTCGCGCAGTTCGTGGTGCTGGCCAAGCCGGGGACGGAGCTGTGGCGCGAAGTCAGCGGCCTGGCGAAGTCGAAGAATTGGGCCTTGCGCGAATTGTATGACCAGCCCCTGAGCCTCGAGGAGACCTTCCTCACGCTCACGGAAGGGGCGTCGGAAGTGATCGGAAAGGGAGGCGCGGCATGAAGAACGTCGGCACCATCATGCGGCGGGAACTCGCCGCGTATTTCACTTCGCCCATCGGCTACATCTTCATGATCGTATTCGTGACGATCAGCGTGGGCCTGTTCATCACTTCATTCTTCACTTTCCCGGTGGCCGATATGCGGCCGTTTTTCTCGAACCTGCCGGCCTTGTTCTGCGTCTTCGTCCCCGCGGTGACGATGCGGATTTGGGCGGAGGAGCGCAAAGAGAACACCTGGGAGATGTTGCTGACTTTCCCGATGAAGGCCTGGGAGTTGGTCATCGGCAAGTTCTGCGCGACGCTGGTCTTCCTCGCGCTGACTTTATGCACAACGGTGACGGTGCCGGTGATGCTGGTCTCCTTGGGCAATCCGGACGTGGGCGCGATGGCCTCGGCCTATCTGGGCACAGTTTTCCTCGGCGCGTTCTTTCTCGCGATCGGAATTTTCTTTTCCGGATTCTTCAAGGACCAGATTCTCGCGTTTGTGGTCACGCTGCTGACCTGCTTCTCGCTGTTCTTGCTCGGCACTAATTTCATCGCCGCGTATCTGGACGATTATGTCTCGGGTATGGGGGGGCTGCTCTCGGATCTCCTTGGGTTTAGCGATCACTTCGGCGCCTTTGCGCGCGGGGTCATCGAGCTTTCCGACATCGTCTACTTCGTCGGCTGGACGGCGCTGTTCCTCTACCTCAACGTCGTCTACATCGATCGGCGCAACCGCGCGGGCTCGCGCCTGATGTTCGCGGGCACCATGGCGCTGTGTCTGGGCATCGGTTTCTTCGCGAACTGGTTCATCAGCGACATCAGCCTGGGCCGTTTCGACCTGACCGAAGACAAGATTTACACCGTGTCGCCTGCCTCGAAGCGGATTCTGGCGGCGGTGGACACCCCCGTGCAGGTCAAGCTGTACATCACCCCGCGCGGCGACATGCCGACGGGCCTGACGAACCTGCAACAGGAAATCAGCGACAAGCTGGACGAGCTGAGCGTCATCTCCGGCGGCAAGCTGAAGTACGAAGTGATCAACCTGCGCGTCGAGGAAGCGATCGCCGGCGTGAAGGCCGAGGAAGAGGCGGCGAAGAAGCCCGACGAAGCGCCGGCCGACAAAGCCGAGGTGCTCGAAAAGCGGCTGCTGGACAAGGGCGTGGAGCCCTTCGCGGTGCAGGCGATGAGCCAGGATCAGATGACGAGCAAGCTGATCTACGCGAGCCTGGGCGTGGCGTACAAGGACAAGAAGGAAGAGATCCTACCGCAGATTTTGCCGCAGACGTTGCCGGAGCTCGAGTACCGGCTGGTGAGCCTGATTTACAAACTGACGCGCGTGAAGAAGCCGATCGTGGCGCTGGTCGCGCCGAAGGAAGCGGTGAACATTCCGCCGGAGTTGCGTCGGCTTTACGAACAGATCGGCCAGCAGATTCCGGAGTCGGACGACCCCTACGAGATGCTTCAGCGCATGCTCGATATCGAGCGCTACGAGGTGCAGCGGGTCGAGCTGACGCAGGAGAGCCCGCTGCCGGCGGAGTACGAGACGCTGGTGGTGATCAATCCGCGCGCGCTGAACGAGCGCCAGCGCTGGGAAATCGCGCGCGCATTGCAGTCCGGCAAGTCGGTCGTGATGGCCGTGCAGACCTACGAGTGGAACTACGAGCCGACGGCGCAGGGTCTGAGCGTGACCTCGCGCGAAGAGAACCCTGGGGTGAACGAGCTGCTCGAGAGCTACGGCCTGAAGGTGAGCGAAGACATCCTGATGGACGTCAACCAGGTGCCGATGACGATCAACGGCGGCGGGAACGGGCTTCAGGGGTTGATGGGCCAGCAGGTCAACCTGCCGATCCAGATTCTCGTGAACCACAGCATGATGGATCCGGACACGTCAATCACGAGCCGCCTCTCGGAGGTTTTCTACCTCTGGGGCACGGCGATCGAGTTGAACAAGGAAAAGCTTTCGCAGAACGGGCTCGAGGCGAAAGCCTTGATGTCGTCGACGGCGGACGCGTGGGTGTGGCCGAAGGGCCAGCAGCTCACCTCGGAGGCCTTCGAGCCGCCGACGGAGCGTGACGGCCCGCTGCCGCTGATGGTGTTGGCCAAGGGTCAGTTCCCCGACGTCTTTACGGGCAAGGAGCGGCCAGCGTGGCCCGTCGCCGAGCCGCAGCCGGGGCAATTTCCGCCGCCCCCGCCGCCGAGTGAGGATGCGCCCGCCGCGGCGATTAAGCCCGCGCCGGGCAAGCTGGTGCTGATCGGCGGGTCCGAGATGTTCCGCAAGGACTTCCTGCAATCGGGCAACCTCGACTTATTTATGAACAGCGTGGACGCGGTGACGCTCGGCGACGATCTCGTCAACGTCCGTGGCCGCAAGCCGATCGATCGTATTATCAACCGGCCGCGCATCGGCGTGCAGCAGACGTGGAAAGTGGTCAATTACGGGTTGGCGACGCTGATCATCGCCATCATCGGTGTCGGTGTGGCGGTCGCACGCCGCCGCTCGCGCGATGCGTACACGATGGCGCATTCACCGGCGCGGCGCTAACACGACGTTTCAAGACTGAACGCGGCACATGCCGATCGACTGAAGGAAAAGAACGCCATGAAGCCAAAGCAATTGCTCCCCCTGGTTGTCATTCTGGCCGCGCTGGCCGGCTTGGTGGCCTACCGCCAAATGCAGCGCGAGCCGGCGAGCATCGAGCAGCAGTATGCGCTCAAGGCCTTGTTGCCGGCAGAGTTGGACAAGGCGAAGATCGCGAAGATCGAGCTGTACGCGGGTGCGAAGCCCGAGACCAAGCTAGTGCTCGAACGCGACGGCGACGCCGGGAAGTGGAAGCTTTCCTCGCGCTGGGACGCGCCCGTCGCCCAGGACAAGATCGACAAGTTTCTCGGGACGCTGGCTGGACTGAGCGGCGAATTTCGCGCGACGGTTTCCGGCGACGGCCAGAAGGAATACAGCCTGGACGACGCGACCGGGTTCCACGTCATTGGATACGCGTCGGGCGCCGCCGAACCGTCGTTTCACCTGATCAACGGCAAATCGCCGGACTTCGGGCTGGCCTTTGCGCGATCGGCGGGCAGCGACGACGTGCACCTGATCAATGTCAGCCTGCGGCGCGAAGCGGGCATCTTCACGCTCGAGATGGGCGACGCGCCCGAGGCGGACGTGTGGCTCGACAAGACGATGTTTGAGACGCCGAGCGAGAAGATCAAGGCGGTCTCGCTCGTGTATCCCGACAAGGAGCTTTCGGTCGAACTGCGCGAGAAGGCGGCCGAAGCGCCAAAGCCCGAAGAAAATAAGCCAGAAGAGACGCCCGGCGCGGAAAAACCCGCCGCAGACAAACCTGCCGAAGCGCCTGCGAAGCAGTTCGAATGGGCGGTGGCGAAGGGTGGATTGGGCACGGAGTTTCACGCGAACGCGGGGGCGAACCTGGCCCGGCGGCTCTCGCGCATTAACGCGACCGACCTGGTGGATCCCGCGAAGAAGGCGGACTACGGCCTCGAGCCGGCGCAGTATCGCGCGACGCTGACGATCGAGGGGCAAGAAGCGCCGCTGGTGATCGAGGCGGGGCGGCCGGCGGGCGACACCTATGCGTATTTCCGCGTCGCGGGGCGCGAGCGCGATTTGGTCTACAAAGTGAGCGGCGCGGATTTCGAGCAGATTTTTTACAAGGGCGGCGAGTTCTTCGAGTTGCCGGGCGTGCTGGTGGACAAGGGCGAGGTGGACGCGATTGAGTATACCACCGGCGGACGCACGACGAAATTGGCGCGCGAGGGCGAGACGTGGAAAGTGGTCGAGCCGAAGACGGAACTCGTGATGGAGTCCGACGCGATCGACAATCTGGTGCGCACGCTGATCTCGTGGAAGGCCGAGGACTACGCGGACGCGCCTGAGGGCAAGAGTCTCGACGCGCCAGTGGACAAAGTGATCTTCCGCGGGCCGAAGATCGAACACACGATCGAGCTTGGCGGCGAGACCCCGGCGAAGGGCCGTTACGCGCGGCTCGACGGCCGGCCACAGGTCCTGGTCATGGCGGCGAGCGACGTGCCCTCCGTGTTCGTCCCGTATGCAAATCTTTTCCAAGCCAAGCTCTTTGACGTGGCGTCGAGCTCGTTCACCAAGATCACGCTCACCAAGGGCGGGGAATCGGCGGTGCTCGAGCGCAAGCCGAGCGATATCGATTGGACCGTCGCGATCGGCGGCGGCGCGGCGGAGCCGGCGGAACAGAACACGGCCGAGGAAGTGGCGGGCGCGTTGGCCGGGCTTGTGGCGGATGACTTTGACTTCACCGAAGGACGCCCCGCGGGCACCGTATTCGGGACGGCGGCTTTCACCACGCCCGACGGCAAGGATCAACAGATCCAAATCGAGATCGCTCAGCCGGACGGCAAGCACCCGGTGACTCGCGCGGGTTCGAGCGTCGTTTACCTCTTGCCGAAGACGGTAATTGAAAATGTTTTCGTGGACTTCGCGAAGTTGAAGCCCGCACCCGCGCCAGCTTCGGCGCCCGCCGCCGCTCCGGCGGTGGATGGAGTCGCGCCTGCAGCGGACGCTGCGAGCGCACCGCCGGATTCCGCTACACCTCCGGCCGCCCTGGCGGAGAGTGCGCCGGCCCCGGCCGATCAGCCAAAATAAGCTTCGCGGAAATTTCGCGCGAGGCGGGCCATTAGCGCAAGACTTCGCGCAAGCGTCGGCGCAGGCACGGCAGGACGTCGTCTTCGAACCAGGGGTTCTTCTTGAGCCAGGCCGTGTTTCGCCACGAGGGATGCGGCAGCGGCAGATAGCGCGGGGTAAATTCGCGCCACGCGCGGACGCTCTCAGTCAGGTTTTTCTTCCTGCGCTCGGCGAGGTAGCGGCCTTGCGCGTAGTGTCCGACGAGCAGCGTCAGGCGGATCTCGGGGAGTTCTTCGAGTAGGCGCGCGTGCCAGGTGCGCGCGCATTCGGGCCGGGGCGGCTTGTCGCCGCCGCGCGCGTCGCGCCCGGGATAGCAAAAACCCATCGGAACGATGGCGATGCGCGTGTCGTCGTAGAAGGTCTTGCGCTCGACGCCTATCCACTCGCGCAGGCGATCGCCGCTGGGGTCGTTCCAGGGGATGCCCGTCTCGTGCACGCGCGTGCCGGGCGCCTGGCCGATGATGAGGAGCCGGGCGGAGCTCCGCGCGCGAAGGAGGGGTCGTGGTCCGAGCGGAAGCTCGGCCTCGCAAAGGCGGCACGCGCGGACTTCGCGGAGAAGGGTGTCGAGTTTCGATTGCACGCGTAGGACCTTTAGATCGCCCTTTCAGGGCTTTCATTTTGTCAGTCGATGCTGACCCAGAGCGGCGCTTCGCTCTGCCCTGGGCTACCGTAGAACGCCCCGTTGGGGCTCCCCTTCGTGAACTCTTAGATTACTCCGGGGCCTTTGCGGAGGCCGAAGATTGCGAAGAGCAAACCGACTGCACCGGCCAATAAAAAGATCGGTCTCCAATCGTACACGCGATAGGCTATGCGCAGTGTACAAAACAGAAATGCGAAGGAGCCGGCGAATCCCATGATGAATCTTGCGAGGATATCGGCGAGGATGTCCATCACTTTTTCGCTACGCTTGCGCATGGGTCTTGTTCCCGGATTCGATATCTACTATACAATTGGGAGACGCCCAGAATTCGCGTGGCGCGGGAGGGAATTCAGATGGGCATGATCAGCGGATATCGGCCATCGGGCGGGGGGGCTCCCAATCCGCCGACCATCGACTACCTCATGCGGACGCGGGTGGACGAGTTGGAGCGGCGGGTGGACCGGCTCGAGCTGGAGAATCGCGTGCTCTGGGAACTCGTCCGCGACGCGGCCAAACTTTCGGAAGGCGACCTCGAGCAGCGCGTGAAGGCGATCGACTTGCGCGACGGGGTCGAGGACAAGAAGATTACCGCGGTGCCCTTGCGATGCCCGGCGTGCAATCGCGTGGCCTCGTCGCGGAACTGGCGCTGCTTATATTGCGGGCAGGAGTTCGAAAAACACGTCTACTGAGCGGGAAGCGCATCGAGCGCGGCCTGCGTCTTCGCCAGTAGCGCCTGCGCCTCGATCACGCGGTCCGGCGAAACCTGTCCCCGCGTCACCCGGCGCTGGAAACTTTCCACCGCCCACGAGAAGTCATTTCTCGCGTCCAGGAATTGGCCTTGCGCAAGCCATATCTCGCCGCGCGTCAGGTGATATTCGGGCGAAAGCGGACGCGCTTCCAGCGCTCGCTCGATTTCGGCCAAGGCGCCGGCGTCGTCGCCGGTGGCGTGCAACGCGCGCGCGAGGTGGTAGGACACCTCGGGTTGAAACGCACTGGCCGTCTCCGAGGCCGCGCGAAATTCTCGCGCCGCGTCCGGGTAGCGTTCGTGTTTCATCAACACCAGCCCGCGCATGTGGTGCGCGCGCCAATCGTCGGGCGTGAGCGCGATGCTGCGATCCAGTAATTCTCGGGCGGCATCCACGTGATCGATGGCCATCAGATTTTCGGCGGCGGCGAGCAGCAGAAGCGGCGAATAGGGCGCGAGGCGCAGGGCTTGCGTGTAGATTGGCGCGGCGGCCTGCGGCCCGAGGGCTTCGCGCGTGGCCGCGGCTTCGAGGCGGAAGCGGTCGGCCTCGATGGGCAACGTCCGGTTCGCGCGGTGAAAGTCCTGGCGCGCGCCTTCGTGGTCCCCGTGCAGTTGTACCGCGGTGCCGCGGGCGGTGTAGAAGGCGGCGAAAAGCGCGCGCGCGCCGAAGAGAAGTTGCGCGGCGAGGCCGGCGACGAGCAGGGCGCTCAGGGCGATGCGCAGCGGCATGGATACGGCGGGCTTCACGTGCCGCGGCCGGCGAAGATCACCCATAGCGTCTTGACCATTATTTTGATATCGAGCCAGAGCGACCAGTTCTCGATGTAGTACGTGTCCCAGGCGAGGACTTCATCGAAGGAGTAGCGGTGGCCGCGGTTGACCTGCCACAGGCCGGTGATGCCCGGCGTGGTGGTGAGGCGGCGCATGTGCTGATCGGAATACTTGATCGTCTCTTCGGGGAGCGGCGGCCGCGGGCCCACAATGCTCATCTCGCCGCGCAGCACGTTGACGAACTGCGGCAACTCATCGAGGCAGGAGCGGCGGAGGAATTTTCCAATCTGCGTCACGCGCGGATCGTTCTCCAGTTTGAAAATATGCCCGTCGGCCTCGTTGAGCGCCTGGACGCTGGCGAGGTCCGCCTCGGCGCCGGGGTACATCGAGCGGAACTTGTACATGGTGAAGGTGCGGCCGTGCTTGCCGACGCGCCGCTGCTGGAAAAACGCAGGCCCGGGGCTTTCGCGTTTGATGAGGAATGCGAGGAGCATCCACAAGGGAAGCGTGATCGTGAGCATGGCGAGCGAGACGACGATGTCCTCGACGCGCTTGAGGTACTTCGCGAAGCCTTCGATGGCGATTTCGTTGACCTGGATGACGGGCTGGCCGGCCATGTCTTCGAGGCGGCGGCCCTGCATGAGGATGCCGTAGAAATCCAGCGAGAGCTTCACCACCACGTCGCGCTTGTGGCATTCGCCCACGAAGGTCATCAGGTCCGAGCCGAGGCTCGAGGCATTGGTCACCACCACTTCGTCAATGCGGTGCTCATTGATGATGTCGAGGATTTTCGACGGCGGGCCGAGAAATTTGAACCTCGCCGCGTGGACGACCGGCGCGCTCGCGGGCAGTTCATCGGCGATGTAGCCGGCGATGCGATACGCGCGATCCGGGTAACCGTCCATCTCCGTCATCAGCGAGTACGCGCCCTCGCCGACGCCCTGCACCGCCACCTGCCGAAAACCGATCCCGCGCCGGAGCATTTCGTTCCGCAGCGCAGCGAAGGCCGAGTGCACCGCGGCGACGAGCACCAGATTGATCAGCCAATCGACGGCGAAAACAGAACGCGAATAATTGAACTCCGGAAAGGACACCAAGCCGCGATACAGGAACGACAGCACGATCAGCACAATCGAGCCGACCGTCACCGCCTTGCTTATGTTGATAAGGTTGCGCGCAGTCTGGCGATTCAGCATTCGCTCGTCATACACGCCGAAGAGGTTATAGGTGAACACACGGACAAACGGCGCCGCAACAATGAGGGTCACATACGGCTGAAACCAGGGGTTCGCACGAAGGTGTTCGAGGGTCTCAGCGACGCTTTCGAGCGGCGGCCGGATGCGCAGGAAGTAGGCGGCCAGAAATCCGCCGCTGGCCACCAGCATGTCGAGCAGCAGCAAGGGAGCGATTCGTATGAGGTAGCGGGTGCTGCGCGTCACTGCCGGTATCCTAGAAGTCCGCCGAATCATACCAAACCACGATAGGGTTCGCGCGGAGTGAACGCGGACTCTTTGAATCATTCGATTCTCGCGCTTCGCCGCCCGGGAATGGGTGATAACGAGTGCGATTTTATCGATTTGTATGGTATAAACACTTTGTCGGAGGGCGGATTTCGCGTCTTCCGGCAGGGGTTGAATGCCGATGCTGCTGGGATTGCACCTGTTCAAGACGCTCCACGAGGCTGCGAAGGAGGGTGATCTTCGCGCGGTGGAGTCGCGTCTGCGCAAGGGTGCGGCGGTGGATGGGGTGGACGCGAAGGGGTGTGCGGCGTTGTATTACGCGGCGCGGTATGGGCGCTGGGAAGTGGCGGCGCTGCTGCTGAACGAGGGCGCGGACCCGGATCTGGCGACGCCGCGGGGCGACACGCCGCTTTTCCAGGCGGCGCAGGAGGGGCACGCGGCGGTCGTGAAGATGTTGTTGGCGGCGGGCGCGAAGGCGACCGCACACAACGTGAAGGGATCGACGCCGTTCCTGGTGTCGGTGTATCGCGGGCACCGGCCGATCGCGAAGCTGCTGATTGAGCACGGGGTCCCGGTGGACGAAGAAGACAATCACGGGCGCACGGCGCTCTTTGCGGCGATTGAGAAGGGGCACCTCGATCTCGTGCGTGAATTGATCGAACTTGGCGCGAAGGTGAACCACGCGACACACGAGGGCGTGACGCCGTTGATGATGGCGATTCGCGCCGAAGACCCGCAGGTGGTCAAGCTCTTGATCGAGCGCGGCGCGGAGGTGAACGCGGTGACGTCCGCGGGGATGTCGCCCTTGTTGCTCGCCGCGATGGAGGGGCGCTTCGAGTCGGCGCAGCTGTTGGTAAAGAGCGGCGCGAATTTGAAGCAGAGGTACAACCACAACATGTTGCCGTGGCAGTTGGCGCAGGCCAAGGGGCACCACCACCTCGCGTTGGTGCTCAAGGAAGCGATTGAAGGCGGGCCGGCGCAGCGGAAGGCGGCGCACTGACCATTGGCGATCGGGCAGCGCGAAGCGCGAGATTGCTTCGTCGCGGCGACGCTCAGGCGAGATCGAGGTAGGGCGCGATCAGATATCCGGCCGTTTCCAGAATGATGTCGAGCTGGTCGGCCATCAATTGCGGCGCAAACTTCTCGCGGAGAGCATAGGGGTCCGCCGGGGTCCGGCCGATGACGCCGTAGCCGCACTGCTCGGCGACGGCGCTGGCGAGGGCGATCATCTGCACATGGCGGCAGTAGGCGGCGGGGGCCGCACCCGGGTCTGCCGAATAGAAGGCCGCGAAACCCATTTCCACAGGCAGGCCCCATTTCCGAATAACGCGCAGTCCGGCGTAGGGGGCGAAGGTGTCCAGCGTATCTAGCAACAGGTCCCAGTCTTCTTTGAGCCGGCCGACTTGTCCTTTGCGTTGTGCGGTGATCGCGTGGAGAAGAATCGGTTTGCCGATGTCGTGGATGAGTCCCATGAGAAACAGCGATGAGGAGAGGGGTACGCCGAAGGAGGGCGCAAGGACCTCGGTGAGACGCGCCGTGGCGACGGAGTGGCGCCAGTGATGTTGCATGAGCTCGCGAAAGGCGGGAATGGCCTGTTGGTAGAGGCGGGCGTGCGCGAAGACATAGGCGACGTTGACTACGCTGCGCGTTCCGAGGCGGGCGCAGGCGTATTGCGTATCGGTGATGCCCGAACGGCTTTCCGCTGCAACGCTGTTGGCGAGATTGAGAATACGCAGCGTCATCATCGCATCTCGGTTGATCAGCGCAGCGAGATCGCCGCACGTGGTCATGGGATCATGCGCCGCCTGGATGACGCGCTGCGGCGGTTCCGGCAGGGTGGGTAGAAGATCGATCGACTGATCGAGGCCATCGAAGATACGACGCATGACAGAGCCGGGGGCGACGAGATCGATGAGTCGTTTGTCTCGCATGGCGGGCCGGATCTGCGTGTCTGTAGTGCTGCCTTCGATGAGAATGACTTCCTCGCAGCCGGGGCAGGT
>VFKU01000397.1 GCA_009885415.1 Rhodothermota bacterium | reverse complement strand
GGTATTTGTCGGGGCCTTGCGAGGGAGCGCCGTTCCAGCCGTTGCTCCAGAGGACGTTGCCGCTGGTGCCGCGATTGAACGCGCTCGCTTGCGTGCCGTCGCCCACCGCGTAAGCGGTGCCGCCGTTGAGGATCACGTTGCCCTGCACGATGGCGGTGCTCATGGCGTACAGCGAGACGCAATTGGCCACATTGTAGAAAAGGTTATTGGTGATCGAGACGCCGGTGATGTCCGCCTTGCCGACGAAGAGGCCGTGGCTGGGGTTGCCCAAAAGATTGCCATCGCTGATGAAGTCCGTTCCCCAGAAGATGTTATTGCGGATCGTCAGGTTGGACATGCTGGAGAGGTCGCCGGTTTCATTGGCCAGGAAGACGCCTTGGACAAAATCGGTGAAGATGTTCTCTTCGATGATGGCATCGTGAAGAGTTTCACCGTTGTTGTTCCAAAACTGGAGGCAGTCGTTGTGCAAGTAGTCGGGCCCCGGCCCGAGGTCCTCGGGAATGCGGACGCCGTGGAGGTAGTTGCGCCGGATGGTTATCCTGCTGCCGAAAACGTTTCCGTAATCCTCGCCGCCGGCGGTCATGCCGTTCAGGTCGTTGCCCTCGAAGAGAACGTCATCGCCGTTGATCCACACGCTCCCCCCCGTGAACTTGAAGCCGATGATCGAGCAGTTGTTGCAGGTCAGGCCCGCGGACCCGTCCACGTTGACTACGCCGTTTGCGCGTACGGTCACGCCGGTCGTCCCGTTGATGCTGCCGGTGTACGAGCCCGCGTTCACGACGACGGTGTCGCCGGACACAGCGGACGCGATTCCGGAGGCGATGGTCTGGCCGGGATTGACCGTAATGGTTGCGGCCGATGCGGTGCTGCCGGCAGTGACGACGTGTAGTGCGATCGCGGCGACAAAACCGCCGATTCGGCGCCCTGCCCGTTGCATTCCCCTCGAAAGACAAACCTCACGATTGAGCGATTGCATGGCGTAACCCTCCGCGGTGGCAGCCAGCCAGCTGCCCCGCTCAGTGGCCGTGCACGGAATGACCGTCCTCACGCACAGCCGAAACCTTCTCGAACCGGGGTCGCGCCACGCAGCCCACGTGGTTCGCGTACCCCGCGTTCGATCAGGTGGTTAAGGCGCCTTACTTAACGAATGGATCTCCTTTTAATTTGGACACTTGCTACCCTGTCCACGCTAAAAGCGGCCGCCGAGCTTGTCCGTACCGGCGCTCGCGCCGCCAGGCTCGCTTGGTCTAAAAAGCCAAGCGAGTAGTCTCCAAGAAACTCTCCTCGTGCGAGTCGAGCTTGTCGCCCGTCGTACGAACTCGCGCGGTCTTTTTCTTCATGACTCCTCCTTCGCCGCTCTCGCGCCGTTACGGCGCGGTCGTCGGCTGAGCGGTCTGCGTCGTCCCCGACACCCACGCGTAGCCCAGCAACACATTGCTCGCGTCGTAGATGCGCACCCTTACCCACTGCTTGACAACGGCGGGCGAGGTCGCGGACGCCGCGAGGACGGTGACCGTGATCGACGCGGCGGCCGTCAAGCCGCCGGCGTCTGTCACGGTGCACGAATAAGTCGTTGTGCCCGGCAGTTGGTTCGTGCTGATCACGTTGACATTCGTGCCGCCTGCCCACAGGTAGGCGAGCGAGCCGGCCGGTGTCTGAGCGTCGGAACCGTTTGCCGTGACGGTGAACGCGGCCGCCGTTTGCCCGTCAGCCAACTGGATTGGGGAAGTAGGTCCGCTCAGGCTGATGGTCGGTGCGGTATTGACCTGAGTAGACGTAACCACACTCACTGTTCGGGTCTTGGTCGCCGTGTTCCCTGCCGCGTCTCGCGCGGTGTAGGTCCGGGTATAAGTGCCCAAGACCGCTGTATTGACCGTTCCGCTGATGGTGACGATCACTTCACCGTCACGTGCGTCGAGCGCAGTAGCGCCTGGCTCGGTGTAGACAGATCCCTGCACCACACTCATTGGCGTCACGCCATTCAGCGTAATCACCGGAGCAAGGACGTCGGCTACTGGCGTGCCTCCGGCGGCAATCTGCGGACCGTAGCCCGTCACCGAAGCGCTCTGCGTACGCCAACCGTCGTCGGCAGTCCAGGGGACGCCGTCCGCACCAAGCAGACTGTTCACGTTAATCAACAGAGGATTGACGTATTTGTCCGGCCCCTGCGCCGGATACCCATTCCATCCATTGCTCCAAAGCACGTTGCCCACAGTACCGCGGTTGAAGGCGTCGGCCTGCGTGCCGTCGCCCACGGCGTAAGCCGTGCCGCCGTTAAGGATCACGTTGCCTTGCACGATCGCCGTGGACATCGCGTACAACGAGACGCAATTGGCCACATTGTAGAACAGATTATTAGTGATCGACACGCCAGTGATGTTTGCCTTGCCAACGAACGCACCGTGCGACGGACTACCGATCAGGTTCTGGCTCTCGATGAAATCCGTACCCCAAAATACGTTGTTCCGAATCGTCAGATTCGACATGCTCGAGGTGTTGCCGGTCTCATTGGCCAGGAAGACGCCTTGGACGAAGTCGGTGAAGATGTTCTGTTCAATCACCGCATCGTGAAGCGTTTCGCCGTTGTTGTTCCAGAACTGCAGAACGTCGTTGTGCTCCCATCCACCCTCCACCAGTGCGAGGTCGTCGGGAATTCGCACTCCGTGGAAGAAATTGCGGCGCACGGTGATCCGGCTGCCGAACATATTGCCGTAATCCTCGCCACTGCCTTTCCCGTTGAAGTCGTTCCCTTCAAGCAGGATGTCGTTGCCCTGCATCCAAACGCTGCCCTTCACGAACTTGAACCCGACCACCGAGCAGCTGTTGCACGTCAGGTTCACCCCGCCGTTGACCGTGACCACACCATTTGCGCGCACCGTCACGCCGGTCTTTCCGTTGATGCTGCCCGTATACGTGCCCGCGTTCACGACGACCGTGTCGCCCGAAGCAGCGGACGCGATTCCCGTGGCAATGCTCTGGCCTGAATTGACCGTAATGGTTGCGGCCGATGCTGTGCTGCCGGCCGTGACGACATAAAGGGCAAGTACGGCAACGAAACAAACAAACCGCCGTCCTGCCTGTTGCGTTTCCCTCGATAAACAAACCTCACGATTGAGCGATTGCATGATATAGCCCTCCGCGGTAGCAGCCAACCTGCTGCCCCGCTCTGTGGCGGTGCGCGAATGGTCCTTTTTCTCGCGCACCACCGAAAACCTGCCCGAACCAAGTCGCGCCGCGCAGCCTGCGCGTCTTTCACGACCTGCGTTCATTCAGGCGTTCCAAGCGCCTCGTATCACGAAAAGAACTCCTATAGGTTTGGGCACACTTGTTGCCCTGTCCACAATAGGTAGCGGCCGCCGAGCGTGTCAGTGCAGGTGCTCGCGCCATCAAGCTCGCTCGGCTCAAATAACCCTGCGAGTAATACCCAAGAGACACTCACGTCGCCATGGACGTGTACAGCCCCCGAACATCTCTTGGATGCATCGTATCCCGGCATCGGCAGCCCGCCGATGTCCGGTCCGATCAAGCCGCATCTTAGTCGCAATATACTTGACTGTCAAGTACTTAATTTAATTCAAATAGTAAATTCCATTCAATCGATTAATTATCAAACTATACGCGCTTTTTACTATATCTTCATTGAATTCAACATGATCGAATTTCTCGCGGCGTCTGCTCATCCCTCAAACGTTCTCGCGCGCGGAATCGTTTACTGCGAGCGCGCTTTCGCATTTGATAAGTGTTTTCAGTTTGTAAGTAAATGAAAACAAATAGCTTGCGACGAATCGTCCGCTTAATTCAGGCCGTGCAGTTTTGACAGACTACGTCTCTTTAGCGTTGACGAACAGAAGAAAATCGGAATCGCGACGTGTCAAGGAGCGGACGACATCATCAATCGAATTGACAATAGAACCGTAGGATCTTCGTTGTTGACCGGGTCCCCGAGCTGCACTATAAGCATTTCTTCGTGGCGCCTCTCTCAGTATTCGCTTGATCCATACTCGGCTTCGATTTTAGAGGCTTGAATAATGATGATTATCTGTTTTCGAGTATCGAATTTCCGCTACCGAAATCAGATTTAGGTATTCACCAACAATGCGATCGCTCCAGACACGGATTTGTCAATAGATTACCTACGCCAAGAATCGCTCTGCGACAGAAAAATCGTCGCACCGAACTCCTTGAAGGGGCCCTCGGCCTCATCGTACGTCGGGAAGGCGGCCTCCGAGCAGGTCCTCGCAGTTACGGGTCTTGGCGGCCAAACGCAGCGTGTTGACCGTGGACAACATCGGCTCGACGGGATTCTCTACGTCGGCAAACCCGAAGCCAACATCTTGAACGCGCGTGGGAGGGCAAGTCTCCTCCCACAAAAGCGGCCACAGCAAATTTAAATGCGCTCCAGGTCCTCCCGCGCGCTACTACTTCAATACGGAGACTTTAACCAGAGTTCTCGCGAGCTTTACCTGATGAGCCTATTGTTAAACCGAGCAGGATCGGCGGAACCTAAAAACTTACTCCCGCGTAGCACGTTCAGGGGGAACGCGAATACATTGCGGCGTCGGCGCACATCATGTTCAAGGAAACGCGAAGCCATGAAGTCAATCTCAGCGCCAACGTGCGCTGAGCACAAAAGGAGTGAGCGATGAATATTTCCAAACGATTGATTGTCAACGTAGGAGTGCCCTTCTGCACAGCGCTGTTCGCAGCGTTCACAGCGGGTACGAGCCACGCCGCGGACGTGTCTGTCTCGGTGGGAGTGAACATCCGCGCCGTCGACGATTTCTACGAACCGCTCGGTTCGTACGGCCGGTGGGAGGTTGTCGGAACTTATGGACGCTGCTGGGTCCCAAGCGGCGTGGAAGCCGGCTGGGTTCCCTACAG
>VFKU01000573.1 GCA_009885415.1 Rhodothermota bacterium | reverse complement strand
GGGCATTTCTTCGGCGGGCGTGGGGCCGACGACTTGGCGGACGTGGGCGGCTTGGGATTCGGGGAGGATGAGGTCGGGGTGAATGACCCCTCCCCCACTTACGGTTGAATTGAGGAGGAAAGCGGAGCCGGTTGAACCGGAACTGACGGCGACTAATTTTTTTCCGGCAGCGGTGAGAACCTCGGCGAGGGTGGTGGCGGTGAGCAGGCGGCCGTCTTCGGATTCGGAAATCTTGGCGAGGTTTTGGTAGTCGCTGGTGCTGAGGGATTTGTCTGGATCGACTTTGGGGAAGTAGACGGTGTTACCCATGAGGCCGTGGGTTTCCGGGTAGGAGCCTGTCGAGAAGGAGGCGGAGTTCACGCGGGTGACGGTGGGGATGACGGAGTGGTGATTCTCGAAGTAGACGCCATCCTCCCCCATTTTGTGGAGCGTGGGCATGACGTCGGCGGTGATGTAGTCGGGGCGGAGGCCGTCGACGACGATGATCAGGAATTTCGGCGGCGTGTCTTCGGCGCGGGCGACGGTGAATGATACGACGAGGGCAAGCGCGAGAGCGACGAGGCGCATAAGGACCTCCGGATCAGATCGAGGCGCGGTTCAACGCGCGAGCGCCGATGTCGCGGCGGTAGTGCGCGCCCTCGAAGTGTATGCGATCGGCGGCTTCGTAGGCACGGGCGACTGTGGCGGCGATGTCGGGGCCGGTGGCGGTGACGTTTAGGACGCGTCCGCCATTGGTGAGGAGTTGGCCGCCTTCGCGCTTGGTGCCGGCGTGGAAGACGGTGACGCCCTCGAGTTGTTCGGCGGCTTCGATGCCGGAGATCGGCTTGCCTTTGGCGAAGTTGCCGGGATATCCGCCGGAGGCCATGACGACGGTGACGCAGGCGCCGTAGTGCCAGTGGGCGCTGTGTCCGCCGAGGTCGCCGTGGGCGCAGGCGGCGAGGAGCGGCAGGAGATCGCCTCTCATGCGCGGGAGGACGACCTGTGTCTCCGGGTCTCCGAAGCGGCAGTTGAATTCGATGACTTTGGGGCCCTCGCGCGTGATGATGAGGCCGGCGTAGAGCACGCCGCGGTAGGGGTGGCCGTCTTCGGCCATGCCGTCGATCGCGGGGTGGAGCACGCGCTCCTCGATTTGCGCGAAGAGGGCGGGCGTGATGATGGGGGCCGGCGAATATGCGCCCATGCCGCCGGT
>VFKU01000065.1 GCA_009885415.1 Rhodothermota bacterium | reverse complement strand
CGCCGCCCAGCTTTGCTGGGCTTGGTAAAGCGGCAGCTATCGCTGCCGCAGTCCAAAGTGGCTAGCTCTTGGTGGCGCGGGAGCGGCTTGCTCGGGGGGCCGCGGCGACGGTTTCGGCGAGGCAGACGCCTTCGCAGATGGGGCAGCCCTCGATGTCCTCGCACTGGCTCTTGCCGGATTCGAGAAAGGTGTCCATCTGGACGCGGAGTTTGCCGTTGGCTTCGAGGAAATGCATGAGGCCCAGGAGGCGCTTGCCGGTCTCGAGGCTGAGCAGATGCTCGATCTTGCAGGCATCGGCGAAGGCGATGTCTTTCTCGACCTTGAGGAAGTCTGTGAAGAAGCGGGAGACGATGCGGAAGTTGTGTTCGACGAGGTTGACGACGGCCTCGCCTTTTTCCGAAAGCAGCAGGAAGCGGTTCGGATCTTCCTTCACCCATCCGCGTTTCTTGAGTTGCGTGATAAACATCGACGCGGCGCCGCGCGAAACTTCGAGTTTCTCGGCCACGTCGGTGACGCGGGCGTAGCCGAGGTCTTCGCGCAGGCTGTCGATGGCCATCAGGTAGTGCGCCGCGGAATGGGTGAGTTCGTTTTTCTCGAACTCGCGCCAATAGGCGGAATCGTTGATGCTCTTGCTCATGCGTGTCCTCCCACGCGCCGCGCGGAAAGCGCAGCGCCCTCATTCTAGTGGACTCGATGATTTCATTCAACCGGAGTTCAGGCAGGTCCGGCCGGGCGGGCGCGCTGCGCCGCCCAGCATTGCAGCGCCATGCGCAAAGCCGGGCCTTTGGTGTAATCTCACGGCGATCGACTGGTCTAGGGAGCATCTATGTTTCGATTCACACAAAGGGCACTCGTGTTGCTCGGTCTTTTCTTGCCGGCGTTTGCGCAGGCAGACAAGGCCGCGCTGAACGCCGCGATCGATACGCGGCTCGAAGCGACCTGGCAGGACGCGCTGAAAATATGGGACTGGGCGGAGCCGGGTTACCAGGAGGTGAAATCTTCCGCGTTGATCGCTCAGACGCTCGAGGCGGCGGGCTTCAAAGTGGAGCGGGGCGTCGCTGAAATCCCGACGGCTTTCGTCGCGACTTTCGGCAGCGGCACGCCGATCCTCGGGATTCTCGGTGAGTTCGACGCGCTGCCGGGTCTCGCGCAAGAGGCTGTGCCGGAGCGTCAGCCGCGTGCGGGGAACGGGTACGGCCACGGTTGCGGCCATCACCTTTTCGGCGCCGCGTCGATGCTCGCGGCGCTGGCGCTTGCCGAGCAGATCAAAGCGGGGGAGATGCCGGGCACGATCCGCTTTTATGGCACGCCGGCGGAGGAGGGCGGCGCCGCCAAGGTGTTTATGGTGCGCGCGGGACTTTTTAAGGATGTCGACGCGGTGCTGCATTGGCATCCGGGCGATCGGAATACGGCGGGCGACCCATCGAACCTGGCGCGCATCTCGGCGAAGTTCCGCTTTCGCGGCAGGGCGGCGCACGCGGCGGGCGCGCCGGAGCAGGGGCGCTCCGCGCTGGACGCGGTCGAGTTGATGGCGCACGCGTCGGAGTTGTTGCGCGAGCACACGCCGGACTTTACGCGGATTCATCACGTGATCACCGCTGGGGGCGACGCACCCAACGTCGTGCCGGCTTTCGCGGAGATTTACTACTACGTCCGCCATCCCGATGCGGCGGTGGTGAAGGACCTCTACCGGCGGCTCGTGCTCTGCGCGCAGGCGGGCGCGTTGGCGACGGAGACCGAGCTCGAGATCGAGAACCTCGGCGGGACATTTAATTTGCTTGCGAACGACGCGCTGACGGCGGTGACAGAGCGCAATCTGCGTGAGCTGACGGCGATCACGTATACGCCCGAGGAGATGGATTTCGCGCGGAAAATCCAGCGGACCTTGGTCGCGCCCGCGGACGTGGGGTTGAGCGGGAAGGTCGCCGAGCGCGAGGGCGAAGTGAGCAAGGGATCGACGGACGTGGGCGACATTTCGTGGGTGACGCCGACGACGGGGTTTCGCACGGCGTGCTGGGTGCCGGGGACGCCGGCGCACACATGGCAGGCGGCGGCGGCGGGCGGCACGACGATCGGCCGCAAGGGCATGGAGCTGGCGGCGCGCGTGCTCGCGGCGACGGCCTGGGAGCTCGCGCATGATCCGGAGACCTTGGCCCGCGGGAAGCAGGATCTCGAGCGGCGCACCGCGCATCTGCGCTACGCGCCGATGTTGGAGAAAGACCAGAAGCCGCCACTCGACTACCGTAACGCGCCGGAAGAAAACTAGCGTGCGCCGGTGCTGTGATATTCTGCTTCCCATGCGAACACCGGCGGGGTTCGATTGAAAACGAAAAGCGCATCGATCGAGGGGGGCGAGGGCCCGGAGGCGAAAATCAAGGCCTCGCGGACGATCATCGGGTGGTCGGAGCCGGTGGATTTTGTGGATTGGGGCATTCGCGGCTTGACTGCCAAGGTCGACACGGGCGCGCGGACGAGCGCACTGCACGTGGAGAATGTCGAGTACCTCTCCGCCTCCCAGGTGCGCTTTGACGTGGTGCTCTCGCGGCGAAACCCGGCGCGCCGAAAAACGGTGACGGCGCGTGTGTCGCGGTGGGGGCGGGTGCGCAGCAGCAGCGGGCACTACACCGAGCGGTGCTTTGTGAAGGCCAAGGTCCGCATCGGGCCGGTCGAGAAGAAGATCGAGATTTCGCTGATCTCGCGCGAGACGTTGATTTATCGGATGCTGATCGGCCGCGAGGCGCTCGATCGGGATTTCCTGGTGGACGTGTCGCACCGCAGCGTGCATGCGCCGGCTAAGAAACGGAAGACACTTAGGAAGACGAAGCGATGAGAATCGCCATCGTGACACGAAATCCCCGCTCGTACAGCGTGCGCCGTCTGCGCGAGGCGTCGCGGCAGCGCGGCCATGAAGCGCGCGTGCTCGATACGCTGAAGTTCTCGATCATGATCGAGCACCAGAAGCCGGGACTGTATTATCGCCACCGGAGATTGCCTCACATCGACGCGGTGATACCGCGTATCGGCGCTTCGGTCACCTTCTTCGGACTCGCGCTGGTGCAGCAGTTCGAGCAAATGGGCGTCTACACGATTAACCCGGCGCTGGCGATCGCGCGCTCGCGCGACAAGCTGCGCGCGATGCAGGTGTTGAGCAAGTACGACATCGGCCTGCCGGCCACCGCGTTCGTGCGCGACCGCGACGAGATTCTGCCGGCGATCAATCGCCTGGGCGGGCCACCGGTGATCATCAAGGTGCTCGAAGGCACGCAGGGAATCGGGGTGATCCTCGCGGAAACGGCACAAACCGCCGAGGCGATCATTCAGACGCTGCAACTCGCGCGGCAGAATGTGCTGATTCAGAAATTCGTCAAAGAGAGCGGCGGGCGTGATCTGCGCGCTTTCGTGGTGGGCGACAAAGTGGTCGCGGCGATGCGGCGGATGGCGACCCCCGGCGAATTCCGCAGCAACCTCCATCGCGGCGCGACGAGCGAAGCGGTGCAGCTCGACGCGGTGTATGAGACGACGGCCATTCGCGCCACGCAAATCCTCGGCCTGCGTATGGCGGGCGTGGACATGCTGGAGTCCAACGATGGGCCGCGCGTGCTCGAAGTGAATTCCTCGCCGGGGCTCGAAGGCATCGAAAAAGCGACGCAAGTGGACATCGCCGGCGCGATCATCGAGGACATCCAGCAGCAGGTGCTGGTGCCCGAGGTCGATCTGCGCCAGCGGCTCCGCCTCACGGGCGGCTTCGGTATTGCGGAATTCGCCGTGCACAACATGCCCCAGCTCATGAACAAGGCGCTCCGGGAGACGGACCTGACCCAGCGCAACATTCACGTGATGAGCATCACGCGCAAGAGTGCGGTCATCCCCAATCCGAAGGGCGACGAAGTGGTCCGTGAGGGCGACGTGCTGCTGTGTTATGGCGAATTGCGAGAGCTGCGCGGACTTATGCCGCCGAAGGAAGCGCGGCCGGAGGAAGCTTCCGGCCAGGCCTTCTCAGACGTCTTCGACGAAGATCGTGACGACGTGGCAGGAAAATAACGTCTAGAGCGTTTTAACTAATTCTCGATACCATTGGACTCTGAAGCGGCCCTATTTTAGGGTGTCCATCAGTATCCATCGGTGGTTAATTTGCTCTAAAGCGGTTTAGGAAAAACTGTAGCCGAGTAAAAAACGGTCCGGCTAGCAGCTACAGTTTTTCTTAAACTGCTCTAGCTTGTCCGATTTCACGCGCGGCTTAACGCCGAAATTCGCGCACGGCCTGCTGAATTCCCCATAAAAAGAGACGGGGCGGTGGGTCTAGGACCCACCGCCCGCATTGCGGGGTGTGTCTATCGAGGCGACGCCGTGACCTGGCGCAAGGCACGGTCGCGAGCTAAAAACGACGAATCGGGTGGGCTGCGGTCACCGCTTTCCGTCAACTCGTTGCAGAGACAATTACCGGGATGAGATTACGATCGTCTACGCTACTGGGCTGTAGAGCAGTAGACGCCGGACCCGATCCCCCTGCTGTGTCACCCCCTGACACCGCGACCTTTATAGCACAACCTGTAGTGGATGTCAACAATAAAATTCAAGGTATCGGGATTTGTTCATACAGCAACACAACATATGGACGACGAAGGCTTGCGATACCGCACGAGAAATGCACTATTTTGGGGCTTGGAATGTGTTACTCGTGCAGAGGCTGGGGCGAGTGTGGCCGTCGCGACGAGGAAATGGGAAGGATGGGAAAAATGGGAGGTATGAGAGCGGGTCACTCAGGCAACGCGAGGGCGACGAGCTCCGGCGGGCTGCCCTGGCAGGTCAGCGCGATGTATTGCTTGCCGTCGTGCAAGTAGGTCATGGGGGTGCCGATGGGTTTGCCGGGCAATTCCACCGAGCCGAGGACCGCACCTGTTTTTTTGTCGTAGGCGGTCAGCGTCGGCATGCCTTCGGTCGGGGCGAGGCCTAAGCAGAGAATCGTCTTGGTGAGGAGCGGACCGGTCTCGCCGTCGCCGCCGAGCGGCGGCAGATTCAGCGCCTTGAGGTCCTCGTGATTGCGGAAAACGTCGCCGTTTCCGGTTGGCGCCATCCACGCCTGCTCGCCGGTGTTCATGTCGATCGCCGTGATGCGCGTGTAGGGCGGCTTGAAGAGCGGCAGGCCCTTGGGCCCTTGCGCGAGGCCGCCGCGCGCGCCGTGGGTGTAGTCGAGGTCGCCGCCGAGGTCGGCGCCGGGCGTGTAAAAATGAACGACCGAGTAGCCGGCGGTCGACGGCACATACAAGATGCCCGTCTCCGGGTCCACGGCCGCGCCCTGCCAGTTCGCGCCGCCGCCGAGGCCGGGCCGCATGATAGTGGCCTTGTCGAGCATGGGCGGTGTGAAGAGTGGACCGATGGTGTAGTCCTTCACGATATCGAGCGCCATCTGGTGGAGTTCCGGCGTGAAGTCGATCAGGTCGTCGAGCGAGACGCCCTGATACTCGAAGGGCGCGGGCTTCGTGGGCACGGGTTGCGTGGGGGAGAGTCGCTCGCCGGGGAGGTTGGACTCGGTGGAGACCGGTCTCTCCTGAATGGGCCACACGGGCTTGCCCGTGGCGCGGTCGAAGGTGAACACGTAACCTTGTTTCGTAATCTGCGCGACCGCTTTGATCGGCCGGCCGTCGACGACAATGTCGATGAGGTTCGGAGCGGCGGGGTTGTCGTAGTCCCAGACGCCGTGGTGCACGGTCTGAAAATGCCACACGCGCTCGCCGGTGTCTACTTTCACCGCGATGACGCATTCCGCGAAGAGGTTATCGCCGAGGCGATGCCCGCCGAAGAAATCGTTCGTAGGCGTACCGGTGGGCAGATAGACAAGGCCGAGCTCGGGGTCGGCGCTCATCTGCGTCCAGACGTTGGTATTGCCGGAGTATTCGGCCGAGCCGTTCTCCCAGGTCTCGTTGCCGAATTCGCCCGCTTGTGGAATCGTCTTGAAGGTCCACTTGAGCGCGCCGGTGCGCACGTCCCATCCACGCACCCAGCCCGGCGGCGCCTCTTTCGTCACGCGGCGATCGGCGATGGATTGCCCGGTGATCACGACGTCGTTGACGACGAGCGGCGGCGAGGCGCAGGAGTACATCAGCGCGTTGAGGTAATCGCGCTTGTCGCGTTCGGCGCGTGGGACGCCCTTGGCGATGTCCACGCGGCCGCCCTCGCCGAAATCCGCGCAGGGGCGTCCGGTCTTGGCGTCGACGCAATAAAGCCAGGCGTCGCCCGTACCCCAATAAATGCGTTCTTGCGTGCCGTCGCTCCAATACGCCGGCCCGCGGTGGTTCCAAAAGATGCTCATCGTCGGCGTGCCGACT
>VFKU01000061.1 GCA_009885415.1 Rhodothermota bacterium | reverse complement strand
GGGGTTAAGACCCGCGCCGGACGGCGACCCTCGCGTTGGTGTCCCATAGCACGTATAATTTTTCGGGAAGGCCTGTTAGGACCTGGAACGTCACAGGAGGGTTCGCTTTGCCTCAGCTCTTGCCGATCGGGTTAATGTTGCTGTTTGGGGTTGTGTCGATTCTGATGCTCTGCTTGGTTCCCGTTGTATGGGGGATCGTCCGTTCCATCCGGAGTCGCGCACGGGTGAAGGCGGCGGTGCTGGGGGTTGTGGCCGTTGGGATATTCGCGCTCAGCGCATGGATGATCGGCGCCCAGGCGCCGAAGGGTGCCCGGACGATTGCGCAGTTGAAACTCTCCGATGGACGCGAGTTCGTTGTCCGTCACTATCGTTACGGTTGGTTGGAATACCCGAAGGTCCGCTTTTATGCGCGCGACGCGAACGGCGTCTGGACTAGATTTCCGGTAATTGCCGAGTTGGTGGATTCGAGGGCCGCGTCGCTCGTCGTGAACACTTCGGCGCAACAGGTCGAGTTAATGAGTGGCAAATACTTCGTGAGTACTTATGTGATCCGGAACGGCTCATACGTGCACGTTGACGGCTCCGGGAGCGACCCATGGGAATTGCCGCCGGGAATCGAACCGGGGGAGGAAGAAACTAAGTAAAGTGAGCTACTTGCAATGAATCGCGATCAGTGAGCGCGTTTTCGAGAGTACCTTGGCAAGTGGGCCGAATTTTCTGCGACCCCTTCAGGGTCGATCTGATATGTGATCTCCAACCGGAGGTGTCGCTTCGCTCGACCCCCGGCTAATTTCTGGAAACCCTCCGGGTTTCGGGTCGGATACGGCACTTCTTAAAGCCTCTATTGCTCCGTTGAGACCTCGGATCGCCGCGGGAACCATCGTGGGACATTCCTAAGAATCTCGTGGGGCTGTCGATTAACGAGATTGCTTCGTCGCACAGCCCGCTCCTCGCAATGACGGTTCGGGTAGTTTTTGGTGAAGCGTCTCGTCTTAGATCGTGTCGGCTACGATTTCGGCCAGGTCGCGGACGGCTACGGTGTCGATTTTGCCTGCGGCTTTTACGCCGTCGGTGAGCATGGTCATGCAGAAGGGGCAGGCCGTCGTGATGGTGGTGGCGCCGGTGGCTAGGGCCTCAGCGGTGCGGTTTCCGTTTACGCTGGTGCCGATTTTTTCTTCCATCCACATGCGTCCGCCGCCGGCGCCGCAGCAGAAACTCTTGTTGCCGTGGCGCTCCATCTCGACGTATTGGCCGGAGGCGGCTTCGGCGAGGACGTTTCTGGGGGAGTCGATGATGTCGTTGTAGCGGCCGAGGTAACAGGAGTCGTGGTAGGTGACTTTTCCGTTTGTGGACTTGGCGAGGTCGGGTTTGATCTTGCCGTCTTTGATGAGCTGCTGGATGAGGTCGGTGTGGTGGATGACTT
This sequence comes from Rhodothermota bacterium, assembly GCA_009885415.1. Lineage (GTDB taxonomy): Bacteria > Hydrogenedentota > Hydrogenedentia > Hydrogenedentales > VFKU01. The sequence continues at coordinate 739 of VFKU01000061.1, read as the reverse complement.
CGTAGTTGCCGCCGTAGTCGGGGAATTCGTTCTTGATGGAATTGAAACAGTGCGGGCAGGACGTTAAGACTTTTTTCACGTTGTAATTTTTGAAGGTCTCGACGTTTTGCTGGGCGAGGGTCTGCGCGAGGAGTTCATTGCCGATGCGCTTGGCGGAGTCGCCGGTGCAGGATTCTTCGGCGCCGAGGATGGCGTAGCTGACGCCGGCCTGGTTGAGAATTTTCGCGAGGGCCTCGCTGACTTTGATGTAGCGTTGGTCATAGGAGCCTGCGCAGCCGACGAACCACAGGTATTCGGCGTCGGGCTTTTCGCTGCGGAGCGGCACGTTGTGGCCTTTGGCCCAGTCGCCGCGGGAGGACTGGGGGAGGTTCCAGGGGTTGGACTGGCCTTCGATGTTTCGCAGCGCGCCTTGGGCCTCTTCGGGGAAATCGCCTTCCATGAGGACGCGGGACTGGCGGATTTTCAGGAGCTTGGTCATGGGCTGGATTTCGACGGGGCAGGCTTCTTCGCAGGCACGGCAGGAGGTGCAGGCCCAGAGGACGTCGTGCTCGATGATGTCGCCGTAGAGCTTGTGGGCGGGTTCGGCGTCTTTGTTTTTCAGGAGCGCGGGGCCGTCGTGGAGGAGGTGGTCCTTGATGTCGAGGACGACCGACTCCTTGCCGCGGTTGAGCCACGCGAAGTAGGCGCTCTCGCCGACGGCGGCGGTGTCGTAGTGACGGGCGAAGTCGCCGCGGTCGCG
>VFKU01000227.1 GCA_009885415.1 Rhodothermota bacterium | reverse complement strand
TCATCGAGACCAGCGGCAGCCTGCCGATCGACACGCTGCCCGCCGGCGTCATCCGCATCATGGACCTGAAATGCCCCGACAGCGGCGAGTGCAAGAAAAACTACTGGCCTAACATCGAAGCGCTCAATTCGCAGGACGAAGTGAAGTTCGTCCTCGCCAGCCGCCGCGACTACGAGTGGGCCCGCGACATCACCCGCGCGCACAACCTCCCGCGCCGCTGCCGCGCGGTCCTCTTCTCGCCCGTCTTCGGCTCAATTGAGCCGGCGGACATCGTGCGCTGGATCCTCGAAGACAAACTCAACGTGCGCTTCCAGCTTCAACTCCACAAGTTCGTCTGGCCCGTCGAGGCGCGGGGCGTCTGATGCGCGTCGAGTTGATCAAACAGTTCACCTTCGAGGCCGCGCACACGACGCCCTGGCGCGAGGATCCCGCCCGCCTGCACGGCCACAGTTTCACTATCGACCTCGTTGTGGCTGGCGAATGCGACCCGACGCTCGGCTGGCTCGTGGACTACGCCGAAATCACGCGCCACTTCGACGATCTCTACGACCAACTCGATCACAAAACGCTCGACAGCGTCCCCGGTCTCGCCGACTCCACCTGTGCCGGCCTGCGCGCGTGGATCCTCGAGCGCCTGCGTCCACGGCTCGGCAGCCTGCTCAGCGAAGTCCGCGTCGGCATCCGCGGCGAGTGCGCCTTCGCGCCGAAGTTGCTGCACGCCGATCCCGCGCAGGCCCTCCCCGAACGCGTCCGCTTCGGATTCGAAGCCGCCCACGCCCTGCGCCGCTTGCCCCCCGCGCACAAATGCCATACCATGCACGGGCACAGTTTCATCGTCGAGGTCGCCGCGCAGAAATCCGATGCGCTCGCGCCGGCCTTGCTCGAGATCCACGAGCGCCTCGATCACCGCTGCTTGAACGAGGCGACCGGACTCGAAAACGCGACCTCGGAAGAAATGGCGCGCTGGATCTGGAATGCGCTCGCGGCGGACGTGAGCGGATTGAAAATGGTCAGTATCGCGGAGACCTGCACCTCGAAGTGCAACTATTATGGCGCCTAAAAAAACTCCCAAAGAACAGTTCAAGGCCCAAGATCGCACGCTCCCCTTCAAGGGCGAAGAAGCGATCGACGCCGCCGTGCTCGAATGTTTCGATTACGAATACGCCGACAAGCGCGGCGACATCGAAATCGTCACCACCACCAACGAATTCACCAGCGTCTGCCCCTTCTCCGGCCTGCCCGATTTCGCCGAAATCACGCTGGCCTACACGCCCCAAAAAAAATGCCTCGAGCTACGCTCGCTCAAGTATTACCTCATGTCCTACCGCGACGTCGGCATCTGGTATGAGCACCTCGTCAAACGAATGCTCGATGACCTCGTCCGCGCCGTCCAACCCAAGAAAATGTCGCTCGAAATCCGCGCGAACGCCCGCGGCGGCCTCGCGAGCACGGTCAAAGCGGAATTCGTCAGGCGCTGAGAGTTTTTCTAAAATCGGCCAACCCGATCCGATTTCGCCTGTGTGCATGACTCGTAAGAGTGCGGAGGGCAGACTCTAATGGCAGAGCACAAAGTCTCAGTGAACTGGCGCCGCACCCAGGACGATTTTTCTTACGAAGCCTACACCCGCGACCACACCTGGACCTTCGAGGGCGGCGTGGAGGTGCCTGCGTCGGCGGCGCCGCTCTTCCGCGGCAGCCCGGAGCGAGTAGACCCGGAGGAGGCCTTCGTCGCCGCCCTCTCCAGTTGCCACATGCTGTCCTTCCTGGCGATCGCCTCGCGCAAGGGATACAAAATGGACAGCTACACCGACGACGCCGTCGGCCATCTCGAAAAGAACGCCGACGGCAAGCTCGTCATCACCCGGGTCTACCTGCACCCGAAAATAACCTTCAGCGGCCCGCGCATCCCCAATATGGAACAGATCAACAAAATGCACCACGAATCTCACGAGCAGTGCTTCATCGCCAACTCAGTCAAAACGGAAGTCCACTGCCAGCCCCAGCCCGCCTGACGCCCGTCCCGCTTATACTTGACTTATGTGATAACTTATGTAAGGATTTAAGCGAGGGTTTCTGGCCAGTAGGGGAACTACGTCTCCATGGGGACGCCGCAGACCAAAAGCATCACCGAAGACCCCAAGCTCATCGAGGAACTCAACGCGATGGGGCCGGAGGATCTTTTGCGCTGGGCGTGGACGAATTACGGCAGCCGCGCGGGCGTTATTACCAGCTTCCAAAACGCGGGCGCGGTCACCATCGACATGGCCAGCCGTGTCGCGCCCGACCTCCGCGTGATGACGGTCGACACGCTGCGCCTCCCGCCCGAGACCTATGCGCTCATCGACGAGATCGAGGCGCGCTACGGCATCACCATCGAGCGCTTCAAGCCTGAACCCGAGCGCGTCGCGCGCATGGTCAAGCAGCACGGCGAATTCCTCTTCTTCGACTCCAAAGTCAAGCAAGAGTATTGCTGCCAGATTCGCAAGGTAGAACCGAACGCCCGCGCGCTCGAGACCGTCGACGTGTGGATCACGGGCCTGCGCCAGGACCAATCCGACACTCGTGCGGAAACCCAGAAGGCGAGCTACGCCCCCGTGAGCCGCGGCCACGTGATCAAACTCGCGCCGCTTGCCGAGTGGAGCGAAGGCCAGCTCTGGGACTACGTCCGCCAAAACAACCTGCCCTACAACAAACTGTATGACCAGGGCTACCGCAGCATCGGCTGCGTCATCTGCTCCACCCCTACCCTGCCCCACGAAGACGCCCGCGCCGGACGCTGGCGCTGGTTCAACGCGCTCGAAGGCAACGACAAAGAGTGCGGCATCCACACCAACACCATGGGCGGCGGAATCTAGAAGTTTCTTTACCGGGTGCCACGTCTAAGCTCCGCTTAGGCGTGCCTTCGCGCGAATGCTACACTCCTCTCCATGAAATCCTTCGGTCTCGATGAAATCCAAGACCTTGTCATCATCGGCGTAGGCCCGCCCGCGCTCGTCGCGCTGCTCGAAGCCAAGCGCGCGGGGCTGTCCGCCGTCGGCATCGACAAGGGTCCGGCCTGCGGCGCGCTCGTCAAGCACCCGACCTACATGAAATGGTTCTCCACCTCCGACAAGCTCGAGCTCGCCGGCTTCCCGCTCCTCACCGAAGAAAAAAGTCCCTCGCGCCGCGAATACCTCAAGTACTGCCGCGCCTTCCTCAAGTACCACGATCTCCACGTCAACACCTACCGCACGGTCACCGCGATCCGCCGCGACGGGCCGCTTTTTCACGTCGACGCCCACGACGCCTTCGGTCGGCCCTACAGTTGGCGCGCGCGCAACGTCGTCGCCGGCACCGGCTTTTACGACAGCCCACGGCCCATCCACGTGCATGGAGAGCACTTGCCCCACGTGACCCACCACTACACCGACGCGCACATGTATGCCTTCCACGATGTCGTCATCATCGGCGGCGGAAGTTCCGCGGCCGAGATCGCGCTCGAACTCTGGCGCGAAGGCGCGCACGTCACCGTCATCCTCCGCGACGAACGCTTCCACACCAAGTTCTGGGTCGAGCCGGACATCGAGAACCGCATCAAGGAGGGCTCAATCGCCTGCCACCGCTTCTCCACCGTCGTCGAGATCACCCCCGACGAAGTCGTCATCCGCGACCAAGACGAAAAACGAGTCCGCATTCCGGCCGACTTCGTCCTCGCGATGACCGGCTACGAACCCGACACCTCCCTGCTCAAGGCCGCCGGCGCGCACGTCGACGAAAACTCGAACAAGCCCCTTCTGACCGACCACCTCGAAACCAACGTCCCCGGCCTGTACGTCATGGGCACGCTCATCGCCGGAATCGAATCCAACGTCGTCTTCATCGAAAACAGCCGTGACCACGGCGCACGCATCGTGCGGCACATCTTGGAGCGCCGCGGGGTTTCATTCAGCGTCCCGGCCAAGTAAGACACGCGGATGCGCATGTACGGCGGGAGGTGTGACGCATCCCCCCGGCAACAAGCCAAAGTAAAAAAGGAGCTGAACGCATGAAGAAGTTTTTCATACTACCCGTCGCTATCGGCGTACTCGCGCTCAACGTCTTCGGCACCGCCGAAGACGCGCCCTCGGGCATGGCGCAACCGGCCTACAACGATCAAGGCCAACTCCTCCGCCCCGAAGGCTACCGCGACTGGGTCTTCGTCGGCTCCTCGCTCGGCCTCGACTACTCCAAGCCCAACCCCGACCGCACCGGCCCCGGCGTCTTCCACCACATCTATATGCAGCCCGAAGCCGCCAAGCACTACAAAGAAACCGGCGAGTTCCCGGAAAAAACCATGCTCGTCATGGAAAATTACTCTGCCGGTTCGAAAGAAAATAACACCACCGCCGACCTCACCAAAGAAAAAGTCGCCTTCGAAAATCTCAACGGCCACTTCGAAGACAGCCGCGTCGGCGTCGAGGTCGCGCTTAAGGACAGCAGCAAGTTTCCCGACAAGTGGGCCTACTTCAACTTCTCCTCGCGCGCCGGACTCCTCCCCGCCGCCAAGGCCTTCCCCAAACAAACCTGC
>VFKU01000516.1 GCA_009885415.1 Rhodothermota bacterium | reverse complement strand
GTCCGCGGCCGCTTCATCTGCACGACCCCATACGCCAGGCCCGCCACGACCAGCAGCCCCGCCGCGTACACCATCCATCTCGACGATCCACTCATGGCCCCGGCTTCCACCGTCTGCACCGCACCAGACGCATTACCATAGCGCGCCGGCGCCCGCGCGCCCAACATCGCGCTACTTAGACGCCGCCACCAAGTCTCCGGTTGCGCCGCGCCAGTCCCGTTATTCCCACGGGCCGGATCGTACCGCGTGTTATTGTATCGGCAACACTTTTCACGGTCGGCCGAAACCTTGTAGGGGGGCGCAACGGACCGCTTGCAAAGCAGATATTTTGCCACCGATCTGACGTCCTGCGTCAGGCCTTTCCTCGGAGCCCCGGCTGTTAATGAGTCTCACCAGTCCGAATCACAATACCGAAGTGCCCCGCGGTCGAATCTTGTTCGTCGCCAGTCGTAAAGCCGACTATCTCCAAGACCTTACCTATGCCGGTCTGGCCACTTTGCTCGGGGAGGCGGCCATCGACGTGTTCCCGCCTCACTGGCCATACTTCAAGGAGCGGCGAGTTCCGTGGGGCAGGAAAGTGCTCTATCCGAAGAGCATGGGGTACCGGGGCGCCGCCGGACGCCCCGCGATCCGGAACCAGGCGGCCGCCCGTACGCGGCTACGAAAAAATTCCTACGCGCTCGTGGTTCTCGCGGCGTGCAAACCCGACGCCCTTCGGACATTCGCCGAGCTCGCCGATGAAATAAACTGCCCCTGGATATTCATCGACGGCGGCGACAGGGCCGAGATCGGCGGGGACTTCGAGCGGATCGGCGGCGGCGAGATCCTATCGTTGTTCAACGACCTGCGTTCGCGCAAGCCTCCGGCGTTGATCTTCAAGCGCGAACTCGAAGCGCCGCGCGAAGCTGACGGCATTTACCCCCTTCCGTTTTCGATCCATTCCGGCCTGGTGCCGTTTTTGCCATGGACAAACGAAAAGAAATACCGCGTTTCATTCTGGGCCGAGGCTGGCTCGCCGATTCGACGTAAGGTCTACAGCTACATAAAGGACAAATACGATTGCACCGCAAATGGCTCCGCGGCCGGACAGGTTGCCAGGCAGTATTCGCTGGCCGGAGACCACTACTACCACGCCCTAAATCGCTCCGAACTGTCCCTCAGTTTTCGCGGAGGCGGCTGGGACACGATGCGTTATTGGGAAATCCCTGCCGCCGGCACCTTGATGATTTCGGACAAGCCCAGCATAGTCATTCCCAATAACTTCACGGATCGCAAACATGTGGTCTTTTGCAATAACGACGCCTCGGATTTACTGCATTCGATAGACTACTTTCTTGCACATCCCGAGGAAGCGCGGCAGATTGCCGAAGCGGGACAGCGGCATTTATTTGCGCACCATACGCACATCAACCGGGCCGAATACCTGCTCGAGACCCTCACGACGCAGTTGGGCCTCCGGTTTAGACGCGATCAAACTCTTTGATCCCGTGGCATTGATTACATAGAGTAGGGCGCAAACGGAAGGCTGACGGATTTGAACCCACCCGAAACTCCCACCCCCGCCGAGCGCCTCATCGTCGCGCTCGACTTTAACGATCGCGCCGGCGCCCTGCGCCTCGTCGATCAGCTCGCCGGCGTCGTCACGTTTTACAAAGTCGGCTACGAACTCTTCATCGCCGAGGGCTGGCCCATCGTCGACGAATTGTGCCGCCGCGGGTTGAAGGTCTTCCTCGATTTAAAAATGGACGACATCCCCGAAACCATCACGCGCGCCGTGCGTCACATCGCCACCAAGCCCGGCGTTCGCCTTCTCACCATCCACGGCGGCGCAAAAACGGCCGAAGCCGCCCGGGCCGGAAAAGGCACGAGCGCGCTCAAGATTCTCCAAGTCACCCTCCTCACCAGCATGAACGAAGCCGACCTCGCCGCGCTCCACCTCGTCGGCCCCGGCCGCCGCTTTGCCTCCGTGCCCGACTACGTCGCCTGGCGCGCCGAAGTCGCCCTCGCCAGCGGCGCCGACGGCTTGATTGCCTCCGGACGCGAAGCCGCGATGCTCCGCGAGCGCTGCGGCCGTAACTTCACCCTCGTCTGCCCCGGCATCCGCCCCGCCGGAGACGCCCTCGGCGATCACCAGCGCGCCGTCACCCCCGCCGACGCCATCGCCGCCGGCGCCGACCATATCGTCGTCGGCCGCCCCATCCGCGATGCCGCCGACCCTCGCGCCAAGGCCATGCAAGTCATTCGCGAGATTGAACAGGGACTCGCGGCTCTCCGGTAGGGCGGGTCAAGCCGCTACCACTTTTCGCGCCGCTTCGGTACCATGACAGGCCTTGCACAAGCTGTAACGGAGGATTCACGATGAACACGGACGACGCGAAGGACAAACAAGGAAAAGCAACGAAGAAGGACGTCTCCCGGCGAGACTTCATCAAGGCCGGCGCGGCCGTGGTCAGCGCCGTGGCGGCGGGCGAAGCTGCCGCACAGTCTTCGATCGTAAAAAACATCTTCCCCGCCTCCGTCATCGGCGCGAACGAACGCATCCTCACCGGGCACATCGGCATCGGCGGTATGGGCAAACGCGATCTCACCTACGCGCTGCTCGAACCGGAAATCCAACCCATCGCCATGTGTGACCTCATCGAGGACTTCCGCAATCAGGGCGCCGACATGACCGAAAACAATCACAAGCGCCCCACCACCCACGAGCACTTCGAAGACCTCATCGAAAACAAAGACATCGACGCCATCGTCATCGTCACCCCCGACCACTGGCACACCATCCCCGGCATCATGGCCTGCGAAGCCGGCAAAGACGTCTGGTGCGAAAAACCGTTGACCACCACCATGCTCGAAGGCCAGCCCATCATCGACGCCGTCCGCGACAACAAGCGCGTCTTCCAGTGCGGCAACTTCCAGCGCAGCGGCAAGCACTTCCAGGAAGCCGTGCAAATGGTGCGCGACGGCTACATCGGAAAAGTCGCCCGCGTCGAAACCTGGATTCACGACTCCGAGATCTCCGACAAACTCGGCAATCCGCCCGACTCCGATCCGCCTCCGGGCATCGATTGGAACCGCTACCTCGGCTGGACCCCGCGCGTTCCCTTCAATCCCAACCGCTTCGTCTACAACTTCCGCTGGTTCCTCGACTACTCCGGCGGAAAAATGACCGATTGGGGTGCGCACCTCATCGACATTGTCCTGTGGGCCATGGGCGAGGACAACCCGCCGCGCGAGGTCATGGGCTTCGCAAACAAATACGTCCTCACCGACAACCGCACCACGCCCGACACCTGCGAAGTTTTGTACCGCTTCGACAACTACATCCTCAGCTTCTCGAACCGCGTCTACAACGGCGCCACCGTCCAGAACCGCTACGGCATCAAGTTCCACGGCGACAAAGGCACGCTCTACATCGACCGCACGCGCTACGACGTCATCCCCGTCAACGACGGCTGCGAAGCCAAGACCGTCGAAGGCGTCCTCGAAGGCGACATGAACCGCGCCCACTGGAAAAACTGGGTCGAGTGCATCAAGTCGCGCAAAGACCCCATCTGCTTCGTCGAGTCCGCCTTCAACACCGCCAAAGTCTGCCACATGGGCACCGCCTCCTACGTCGCCGGCGGCCGCCTCGGCTGGGACGACAAGGCCCGAAAATTCATCGGCGATGACGCGATCGCGGTCAAAAAGGCGAACGACTTCACCTACCGCCCCTACCAAAACGGATACTCACTCAAGAAGCCCTACAACCCAACCGCCTGAGGCGTTGAACCATGTCGTTGACCCGGCGAGAGTTCGCAATGGCAACTGCCAGCGGACTCTCGCTGTTTTCTTTTACAGCGAATGCGCGGCGAGACGACCTTACTTTGCACACAGGTTCGCTGCGTCACGCGCATCTCGAATTGCCGTGCGGCCCCTACACGCGCGCGATCGTGGCACACATCGTCTCCCGCGCGGCAGACGCGATTGGGCTGCCAGTACCCGAATCCGCCACCGCGCTCGGCACGTCACTCAGGGCGGAGCGTCTTCCCGCCGCCTTTGTCCTAACCTGTGTCTACCCTGGAGGTCTTCGCCTAATCGTTCGCGCGTCGAATTTGCACCTTGGCGTTCCCGAACTCACGCTACGCGGTCAACGTAGCGACCTTGAGCTTCGTTATTCAAACGAACACGACGAATTTCAACCCGTGTCGAGACTCTCTTGAATCATCCAAATCAAGATCTAACAAATCCTGTAAATCCTGTCGATTTCGATTTCTCCCTCGTCATCCCCGCCTACAACGAAGAGGCCTTGTTGCCCCGCCTCCTCGCAACCGTCAACACCGCCCGCGCGCGTTACACCCGCGGCGCCGATCGCATCGAAATCATCGTCGCCGACAACTGCTCCACCGACGCTACCGCCGCCATCGCCCAACAAT